>PMON01000022.1 GCA_003162395.1 Acidimicrobiaceae bacterium | reverse complement strand
ATGTCGTCCTCGCCGAAGTAGTCGCCGATCTGGACCTCGACGAAGATGAGGTCCTCGGTGCCGGGATTGCCGCATCGGTGCTTGGCGCCCCTCGGCACCACGATGCAGGACCCAACCTCGACGACGTGGGTCTCGCCGTCCAAGAGCACCTCGGCGGTGCCCTGCACGACGGTCCAGTGCTCGGCACGGTGCTCGTGCGACTGGTAGCTGAGCCGACGGCCCGGCAGCACGGTGAGGTACTTCACCTTCCACGTCGCGGACTCGTCGCTCAGGACCTCAAAGGAGCCCCACGGTCGCACCTCGGCCCTCGAGTCGGTCGGGCTCATGGCGCGAACTCCGGTCGAGCGGGGAGCGGCTGGCTCCCGGCGGCACTGGCGACGCTGGCAACATCGATCCCCATCGTCCGACCTTTCCGCTCACCCCGGTGTCGACGCACACCGCGTCGCTGTGATCATTGCAGGGGCCTCAGGCGCAGATCAACCGCGACTCAGCCGCCTGGACGGTACTCGGCGACCCAGTCGATCTCGAGGGTTGCTCGGTGCTTCGGGCACGCGGCCCACGACGCCGGCACGTTGCAACGCGTCTGCTGGTCGATGTCGAGCGTCATGGGCTGGTGCGGGATCTCACCGTGGTTGGTGATCCGGCCCCACAGACGTCCGTCCATCGAGAACGTGAGGGACCTCGGCGTCCAGATGACGCCCCAGGTGTGCCAACGCTCCAGGTCGAAGCTGTGGGAGCCCTGCACGAACGCGTTGCCCTTGCCGTAGTGCACCGTCCACGAGCTCGAGTTCGTCGCGAAGGCGGACTCGTTGAGGTCGACCTCGGGCGGCCACACGGGCGCGACCGGCCACAGCAGCTCCGCTTCGTCGGGGCCCGGACCCGAGACCCTCGACCGCACGAACATGGCGCCGTAGAGGAATCCGTGCTTGCACTCGCACATCCCGCCTGAGACCCAGCGGCCACCGAACCTCGGGTCACGGTAGGTCGTGAGCCGGACGACGCCGCCACCGGTGAGCACGTGGCTCGGCGCCCACTCGCTGCCCGAGTCGCCGGACGGCACGCCGTTGAACTTCCCCCACTCGCTGGGCAGCCCCCGGTGGCTGAAGTCGTTGCGGTACGAGAGGACGTAGCCGCGCATGGCCCGCGGACCGGGGGGTGCGAGGCCCGAGGGCTCGCGTCGGTCTCGGATGCCGAACGGGTACACGACCTTGGCCGAGAGCGCAGTTGTCTTGCCGTGGTGGGGGCGTGGTGCTCGCGGTGCCGCGAGGCTCGGCGACGTCGACAACAGGACGCCTCCCACCGCGATGACAACGCCCGCACCACGAAGTCGGCTCGACCACGCTCTGCGTGTCCGACTCATGTAGGTATGTGGCTCGGTAGGGAGGCTCATGAGGGGTGTGGCAAGGCAGCAACTGCGACTGATCGCATCGGCCCCGCGCAACCACAGTACCGAAGATCAGTGTGTCAACTGAGGCAGCGCGAGCATCCGATGTCGGAGCGTGCATGAATCGTGCCCACGAACTGGGGCAACGCTCACATTTCACAAAGGTCAACCACCGGTTGATTTGTGGCACCACGCGCGCACATCGCCGATCCGACGCGTCGATCGATGTGGCGTGGATCTGCACGCTGCGCGTCGTGCGCGCCGTGCGACGCACGTGCACGCGTGCACACGCGCGCAGTGTGGTGCAGCCTGTTTGCATGATCGTTGCTCGCCGCACGGCGCTGGTGTCGCCACGTCGACTCGGTGGCCGCGCACTCGACGGTGCGCCATTGCCCGAATCGTGTCGGGAACGCGCGCACCTCACCGAGGGCACAACAACCGAGCGCCGACTGGACGCGCCGTGACGCGCTGCATATCGTGCGAACAACTGAGGGGTTTGGACGCACCTCAGGTAAATGCCGAGGCCAGCTGGAGGAAGATCAGCGGATCCGGATCGTGGATGGGTTCCTGCCTTCGCAGTCCTCATCCGTTGACCTTCCAGCTGTCTCGGCACCGCTGACACGAAGCGGTGGCCCACTCGATACCGTGACCCCATGACACTTGAGGGAACCTACGAGCCGAGCCCGTCGACGTGGGTGCGCGAGCAGGTCGAGGAGTACGAGCGCTCCGGCGGCCAGCGAGCGAACACGTTGCTGGACACCGGGCTGCCGATCATCATCGTCACAACGAGGGGCAACAAGTCCGGTGCGATTCGCAAGTCACCGTTGATGCGCGTCGAGCACGACGGCGCGTACGCACTCGTCGCGTCGAAGGGCGGAGCGCCCGAGCACCCCGAGTGGTACCACAACCTTGTCGCTGCACCATCCGACGTGCAGCTCCAGGACGGACCGGCCGCCGTTGCCGTCGACGTGCGAGAGGTGACGGGCGACGAGCGCGCGGCGTGGTGGGAGCGCGCGGTCGCGGCGTACCCGCCCTACGCGGAGTACCAAGAGAAGACCGACCGCCGCATCCCGGTCATGGTCGCGACGCCGATCGACAAGTAGGCCAGTGGGTCAGACGGCGGCGGAATCCCCCACGAGCGCCCGCATTCGATCAGTGGCCGAGCTCGCGGAGCCGCGGGTCGTCGATCCCGAAGTAGTGCCCGATCTCGTGGATGACGGTCTGTCGCACCTGCTCTCGCACCTGGTCTTCCGTCCAGCACGCGCGGCAGATGGCGTTCTGGTAGATCGTGATGCGATCGGGCATCGCGCCGGAGTAGCTGACCCGGCGCGTCAGCGGGACGCCTTGGTAGAGCCCGAAGAGGTTGCCCCCCTCCGCGTCGTCTTCGACCAAAAACGCGACGTTGACGATCTTGCTCGCGAAGTCCTCGGGGATCGAGTCGAGCGCGTCGTCGACGAAGGACTCGAACTCCTCACGTGTGACTTCGAACACTGCAGGACTGTACCGGTCCGTCAGCTCGACGACGATTGCCCCGTCGAGAGCAGATGCCGGCGTCGCTGGTACTCCTCGTCGTCGATCTCACCCCGTGCGAAGCGCTCGTCGAGTATTCGCGACGCCTCCGAGGCTGGGCCCGTGTGGCCCATCGTCGAACCCGCGGCCGACGTGGGCTGATGACGTCGGGAGAACAGCACGATCGCGAGCGCCACTGCGCCCACGAAGAGGAGCACGAGACACAGGAGCACGAGAGGGCCGCCGATGACGTGTCCCCTCCCAAAGTAGAGGTGGTGGCGCAAGGGCATGTCTTCTCCTCGTCCGCCTCGCACACTCCTACGTCGAGGTCTAGCGCTCGACGGAGCGCATGTGCCAGGCGAGTGACGACGTGATGGCACGGTTCGCGGCATGATGCCGCGTGTGTGACACGGGTTCCGCCCACGGACCGCATCCGTGCCCAAGAAGGGCTTCCTCGCTGACGACGGCTTCCTCGTGGGCGTCGGAAGCGCGACCAGCAACGGACACGGCGGGATCATGATCAAGGGCTGAGACTCGATCGTCACGCCACACAAGATTCTGAGCGGACCGGTGCCGTCGGGAGATCGACGGAGCACCGCTTCCCAGGTTCACGAACCTCTGCTCGAACTATTGAACGTCCCACGGCGTCAAGACCGGTAAGACACCGGCGACCCTGACGACGATCGACCTGGCTGCCGACTTCAAGGTGACGGTCAAGCCGTAGCAGTGACTGCGTCCGTCGTGGCGCCGTGCTGCGAAAGGGAACGAACTTCACCCCGCGCGGCGTCGAGCGGGACCAGCGACTGCTCGGGTTGTACGTGGTGACCAGTGTTCGTCGCCCTCGCTCGGTACGATGGCCGCCTTCCCGACACGTGCCACCACGTGGAGGATCATGCGCGCAACCTGGAACCCCCTCGCCCTCGCGCTGCTGACCGCGGCCCTCCTTGTGGGCATCGGCGCCAGCAGCGTCGCGTCCGGCGCCGCTCGCCCCCAGGCGGTCAAGCCGCCGACGCTCGCTGCGTGCCTCAAGCTCGTGAAGACCGAGGTCATCGCCAAGGGCAAGGTGACCGTCGCCACGAACGACCCGGCGCTGCCGCCGTGGTTCGTCAACAACAACCCGGGCAACGAGAAGGGCTACGAGTCGGCGGTTGCCTACCACGTGGCGTCGACGCTCGGGTTCAAGTCGACCGCCGTCGCCTGGTACGACGAGCCCTACGAGCTCGCCGTCACGGCCGGTGCGAAGCCCTTCGACGTCGACATCAACGAGATCACGTACAACGCCAAGCTGAACTCGAAGGTCACGTTCTCGCAGACCTACTTCACGGTGAACCAATCGATCGTCGCGCTCAAGACGAGCAAGATCGTTGCGCACCACTCGCCGAGCGCGCTCAAGGGCTACCTCTACGGTGAGCCCACCGGCTCTCCTGGGCTCACGTTCGTGACCAAGCACATCGTCCCGAAGCGCGCGCCGGTCGTCTACACGACGATGGCCGCCGCGATCGCCGGGCTCGAGGCGAAGAAGATCAACGCGATCGTCGTCGACACGCCGAGCGGCCAGTACATCGCGTCACAGCAGGTCACCAACGGCGTCCAGGTCGCCCAGTTCCACGCGACGGGCGAGCACTACTCGCTCCTGATGCACAAGGGGAACCCGCTTGTCGCGTGCGTGAACACCGCGCTCACGACGCTCTCCAAGAGTGGGGAGCTGCGGACCCTCTCCAAGAAGTACCTGTCGATCTACAACTCGATCCCGTTCATCACGCCGTAGCGCGACGGGCATCACGACGAGCGAGTCGTCACCGCTTGGGCTGCGTCGACCGATCGCCAGCAGGTGGTGTTCACGCGATTGTCATGGACCGCGACACGCGAGCGGTACCGCGACATCTTGGAGCGTCGGGCCACCGTGGTGCGAGCTGGCGTGCTGGTCGCATCCCGGTTCCGTACACTGGAGGCATGGCCGGGGCTGCAGTGCCTGCCTTTTGGCTGATCGATCTCGACGGCGTGCTGGTGCGAGAGGGCACGGTGATCCCGGGGGCGGACCGCTTCCTCGACGCGCTGCGCGCGGCTGGCCGGCGCTGCTTGGTGCTGACCAACAACTCGATCTACACGCCGCGCGACCTCGCCGCTCGTCTCTCCTCCATGGGCCTCGAGGTCCCCGAGTCCGAGCTGTGGACCGCCGCGCTCGCCACGGCGCGCTTCGTCCAGACCCAGCGGCCCAACGGCACGGCGTTCGTGCTCGGCGAGACCGGGCTCACGACCGCGCTGCACGAGGTCGGCTACGTCATGACCGACCGCGACCCCGATTACGTGATCCTCGGCGAGACACGCACCTACAGCTTCGAGGCGATCACCAAGGCGGTCCGGCTCATCGCCGCGGGCGCGAGGTTCCTCGCGGCCAACCCCGACCCGACGGGACCGTCGCCGGAGGGCATCCTGCCCGCGACCGGATCGGTCGCACAGCTGATCCGGCACGCGACGGGCAGGGCCCCGTACTTCGTCGGGAAGCCCAACCCCCTCATGGTGCGCGAGGGGCTGAACAAGATCCAGGGCCACTCAGAAGCGACCGTCATGATCGGCGACCGGATGGACACCGACGTCGTGGCGGGCATCGAGTCGGGGCTGGAGACGATTCTCGTGCTCAGCGGCGTCACCAAGCCGGGCGACGTCGAGCGCTTCCCCTACCGGCCCGGCCGGATCGTGGACTCGGTCGCCGACCTGGTCGACGAGGTGCTCGCCGCGGTGCCGGCGTGACCGACACCGCAGGGCGCGTGCGCGCTGGGACACTTGTCCGGGCAGCCAGCCGGGCCACCTGAGAACGGAGCACGATGCGCCACCCCGCCTCATCGACCAGTCGGCTCGCGAGGCGGGGTCGCAGCCTGGCGGGCGCGGCGCTGCTCGTCGCCGCAGCGGCACTCGTCGCGGTCCCGCTCGACGCCTACGGCTACGGCGCGACCGGCAACCCCGCGGCGATCGCCTTTTACCGGGTCGCCGCGGCGAAGACCGACGCGCTGCCTGCCTACGTGCTCAACCAGACCGGCTGGATGCGTGCGAGCGACTCGGTGCAGAAGAACCACGTCACCTGGGCATGGGGCTTCGCCCAGTTCCACAGCAGGCTCGTCGTGTTCCCCGCCCGCGAGCACATCGTGCTCGTCCAGCACGCCGGGAGCACGGTCTGGCTCGAGGACGTCATCACGCCGATCAACGCGCGGTGCCACGCGCTCGCGTGCAAGCAGTACCCGATCGAGATCGTCGTGCACCGCACCGTCGCCTACGAGGGCATCGTGCTGAAAGGCGGCGCCAAGTGCTTCAAGAAAGAGGCGCTGCGCAAGGTCCCCTACACCGTGGGGACGCCGTTCTGGGTTGCCGTCGGGCACTTCGCGCCCAAAGTCGTCCACGGCGCGCTGACCGAGATCACCTCGACCTACGTGAACGAGGGCCAGCACGTCCGCGAGACCGACCTGATCACGACGACCACGAAGCTGTTCGCGGTCTCCGAGATGCACGCCGCGGCCGCCCCGGCACGGCGCGCCTTTTCCTACCGGATCACCGACGGCCGGCTCGCCAAGGTCCCGAGGTCGCCCAGGATCACGCTCTGCAGCTGACGGGCGCGGTGGCTCAGGACTCGTCGCGAAGCTCGGGCAGCGAGGACGCGCGCTCGAGCAGGTCGCGGTCTCGGTCCCAGGTGAGCAGGCGCTCTGCCTCGCGCACCGAGCACCAGCGCAGCTCGTCGACCTCGTCGTTCGGCTCGAACTCGCCCGCCCCCGGCGCCATGAGGAAGTAGGCGACGACCTTTGCCCGTCCCTTGCGGTGCTGGTACTGGGTGGTCCCGATGAAGCGCACGACCTGGCAGGTGAGGCCGGTCTCTTCTGCGACCTCGCGGAGCGCGGCCTGCTCGTAGGTCTCCGAGAGATCGAGCTTGCCCTTGGGGAACGTCCAGTCCCCGCGTGCGGCGCGCCAGACAACCGCGACCAGCGGCTCGCCCGTCTCGCCGCGGCGCGCGACGATGCCGCCTGCGGCGTGGATCACGTCGGTCGTCTCGCGCAGCGGTGTGAGCGTGGCCGTCACGGCGTCGAGGCTACAAGTCGTCCGCTCGAAAACAGTGGACACCGTAGGGTGTCTCGATGCCCCTCGCGGCGGTCCACGGGGTCGCGCGGGAAGTAGTCGTGCTCGTCGTCGGCGTCGTCGCGGGCATCGCGAACGGCATCGCGGGGGGCGGGACGCTGTTCACCTTCCCCGTGCTGCTCGCGCTCGGCCTGCCCGCGCTGACCGCCAACGTGTCCTCGTCGGTCGGGGTGCTGCCGAGCTACGTCGCGGGGGTCGCGGGCTTCCGCAAGCGGCTCGCGGAGCGACGGCCGCTGCTCGTCTCGCTGGCACCCGTGTGCGTCCTTGGGTCGCTCGTCGGCACGGCGCTGCTCTTGGGCGGGACAGCCGCGATGTTCCGCACGGTGGTGCCCTGGCTGATCGGGGTGGCGACACTCTGCTTCGCGGCCCAGCCGCTCGTCGTGCGCGTCGTGGCGCACGTCCCCCACGACCACCCGACGCGGCGGGCGCTGCTCCAGGCCGGCACGTTCGCGATGGCCGTGTACGGCGGCTACTTCGGCGCGGGCCTCGGCATCATGCTGCTCGCCGTCATGGGCCTGGCCCTCCCCGACGACCTCACCACGCTGTCGGGGCTTCGCAGCGTGCTCTCCATTCTCATCAACACCGTCGCCGCGGTCGTGTTCGTGGTCCGCGGGCACCTCGCGTGGGACGTCGTCGTGTGCCTCTGGATCGGGACGGCGATCGGCGGGATCGGCGGGACCGCGCTCGTGAAGTCGCTGCGCCCCTCGCTCCTGCGCGCGGTGATCATCGTGATCGGCACCGCGACGACGATCCGGCTCGCGATCGGCTGAGACGTCCACGGCGGCGCGGGCTCCGATCCGGCTCTAGCCGGCGACCGTGACGCTGCCACTGCCCTGGACGACGGGCCAGGCCGCGGTGCGCGGCCACGCAGACGGCGTCTGCTTGGCCGACCCCGGCAGGGCCACGGGGCTCGTGTAGCCGATGATCGGGTCGCCCTGCGCCGTCTCGGACGAGGGCAAGAAGTAGCCGCTGTCCCACACCGCGCTCGCGACGGCCAGCGGCCCCGAGTTGCCCGACACGACCTCGATCTGCCTGCCCTTGACACCGACCACGATGCCGACGTGGGCCCCCCACAGCGGGTTGAGCACGCCCCAGACGACGGCGTCGCCGACGGCGGGGGTGTGGTTGATGCCCTGGAGGAAACGGCCGTGCGAGCGGCCCCAGGTCACGAAGGTCTTGGACGCCCCGGAGATCCCCGACGTGTTGATGCCTGAGGTCCCCCACACCCACTGGGCGAAGTCGCTGCACCACTCCTCTGACGACGTGCCCGGGGCACAGCCCGACGTCGACCCCCGGCCGAACGAGGCGGTGAACGGGTTGCAGCCCGACCCCGCCGGGGTGTCCTCGATTCTCGCGTGGAACTGGTCCTGGGACTTTGCGGTGAGCACGATCCTCGGGATGAGCCCGAGGAAGCCGCCCGAGGCCATGAACAGGTTGACGACGCCGTGCACCTCGATGGCCGCCGGGTCAGAGCGCGCGAACTGCTCGGTGAGCGGCTGCATCGTGACGTCGGCGACGCTCGGGGCCGAGGGCGGGGCCACGCCCACGACCACCGACGGCCCGCGCTCAGGGATCGTGCTCGGCGAGGGGACGCTGAAGACCACGACGTGCGACCCCGACGTGA
Organism: Acidimicrobiaceae bacterium; assembly: GCA_003162395.1. GTDB lineage: Bacteria > Actinomycetota > Acidimicrobiia > Acidimicrobiales > RAAP-2 > Palsa-459. Next base: position 13,103 of record PMON01000022.1, on the reverse strand, counting down.
CGCCGGCCACGACGTAGCCGGACCGGCTCGGCGCGATCGACGCGGTGCGCCCGGGCGCGACCCGCTGGCGCACGAGGCCCGAGACGTCCGCGAAGCTCGCACCGACGAGCGAGACGGACGGGATCGTGGCGACGAGCAGGTGCCCCGTCGCAGACACGGTCGCGACCTCGGTCGGAATGCCCGCGAGCACGGTCGGCGAGGAGCTGACCACGGGCAGCCCGAGCGCGGTCGACACGTCGCGCACCGACCACAGGTGGTAGCCGACGTCGTCGTTCGTGAACTCCAAGAGGTGCCCCGCCGTGTTGAGCGCGTAGACCGCGGTGAGCCCGAATCCGTCGGGCGCCGGGACCGCGACAGGGGTGCCCGCGATCCGCGGCCCCCGCGTGAGGGCGCTGACGTCGACGTAGTACCAGGGGTGCAAGCGCGACGAGGTGAGCGTGAACGACACGAGGTCACCCGTCGTCGCCCTCGCGTAGACCGCGATCGGGTAGCCCGGCGGCGCGACCGCCGACGGGTCACCCGCGAGCCGAGCCCCGTGCGTCGACGCGGTGAGCGCGGTCAGGTTCGAGGCGAACCACGGGTCAGCCGACTTGCGGTCGTTCTCCATCTCTTCGAGGACGCCCGCGACCGTCCGGACGAACACGCGCACCACGCCGCCGCTGATGACCACCGAGGGGCTGCCGACAGCCCGTGGCGCCCTGGCGAGCACGGTGAGGTCCCCCGCGGTCCAGGTCCGCCCGTTCGACGAGGACGTAAAGAGCTCCACGTGGTCATCGGTCGTGCGTCCCGCGACCACGACGACGCCCGTGGAGGTCGTCGCGGTCGACACCGCGCCAAGCACCGACGCGGTGGACTCGAGCGCGCTCAGGTCCGTCGACGCCCAGGGGCTGATGGGCTTGGTCGATGCGGCGATGTCCAAGAGGTGTCCGGTGACCGCGGCGACCTTCGGCAACGCGAGCGACGGAGCGGGCGTGACCGGCAGGTGCGACGTGGTCGCCTGCGCGGGTGCAGCCCACAGGATCGAGGCGAGCGCGAGCGCGGAAACGCTCGAGATCCGGGCGCGCGTGGTCATGACGGCGGCCGGCGTGGTGGGGACGACAGGGCGTCGCGAGACGTGGATGCTGGCATGTCCTGCGCTGCGTGGGGCACGCCATCCTCCTTCTTTGCGAGTCCGCCGGTCGGCTGCCCTCCGCCAGAAAAACGGTAGCAGGGGATCTCTCCGCATCCCCAAGGGTTGACCGAAGGTTGACTGTGTCGTTGACCGTCGCAATGCCACACACGTGCCACTCCAACCCCGCCCCGGTCGCCTAGCGTTCCTCGTGCGGGGCGGTTCTGCGGGCACGAGACGCCCGCGCAAGGGACCATGCTGTGACTCGACCACGACGACGATCGCCCATCGCCGCGGCGGTGTGCGCTGCCATGGCGCTGCTCGGCGCCAGCGCGACGGTCGCCGAGGGCGCGGGCCACGCGCTCTCGAGCGAGGCCGCCCCGTCTCGCGCGCTCTCGATGCTGCAGTACGCGTCGACGAGCCGCGGTCCGCAGCCCTGGATCGCGCACCTGGTCTCGGGCGCCAATCCCCAGCTCGCCGCGGGCGGCGGCCCTCGCGCGGCCGCGGACGGCAACGGCGGGGTCCAGGTCGCCTACAAGAACGCGAGAGGCGACCTCGAGTGGCTCGACGGGTCGTCCGTCGGGCAGTTCCACGCGGTGGACCTGACACAGCTGCTCGGCTTCGCGCCGCTCGTCGGCCAGCCGGTCCCGGTCGTGAGCGCCCACGGCCTCGACGAGGTGTTCTGCGTGACGTCGTCGGGGCACCTGCTCGAACTCACCTTGAACCCGTACCGCCGGGTGCCATTCCGCACCGGCACGCAGCTGTCGTCGCTCGGCGACTGGACGAGGTCCGACCTGACCGACGCGGCCGGGCCTCGCGCGACCGGGACGCCGTCGGTCGTCGTCCAGGCGGGGGTGACGTCGGTCTTCGTGCGCAACGCGAGGGGCGAGCTCCTCGAGTTCGCCTCGAACGGCAAGGGCGGGCGCCCCTGGAACGCCTACGACCTCACCGCGATCAGCGGCGGGCCACGCGTCGCGACCGATCCCACGGCCTTCGTCGACCCCGGGTCCGGCCAGGTCCGCGTCGCGGCGTCGGACCGACCGCGCGGGGCGGTCGTCGTCTACGCGCCGACCGACGTCGGGGGCCGGATCTGGAACTACCAGAACGTCTCGGCGGTGACCCACACCCCGACGGTGTCTGCCGGTCTCGCCTCCGCGGTCTACGGCGGCCAGCCGATCCTGTTCGCCGCGGGGCGGACGGGCGACCTCACCGAGTACGTGGGCGCGGACGCGGGGCGCAGGACGGACTGGGCGGCGACCGACGTGACCGCGACGACCGCGGGCTCGCCGCCGATCGCCGGTGTGCCGACGGTCGCGGTCGCTGGGTCCCGCCTCGTGGTCGCGGGCATCGCCGCTGCGTGGGGCGACCTGTTCGAGTGGCAGTCGACGGGCGAGACCGGTCCGTTCACCGCGACGGACGTCTCGAGCACCGGGCGGGGCCCCGCCCGGACCGCGGCGGGCACGCCCTCGGCGCTGTTCGCGAGCGGCGTGCTGTCGCTCTTCGCGGCCGGTGTCGCGGTGCCCGCGCCGGAGGGCACGGGCGTCTACTCGGTCCCCTACGCCAAGTGGGCCCAGGCGCTGAAGGACGGCTGGCCCATCTTGGGCGTCACCGGCGGCGTCGGCGCGCGCTGCGCGCCGTGGACCCAGTTCCCCCAGCCGCCGTCGACACCCGAGCCCGACGAGTTCGTCGGCCGGACGATCCAAGCGAGCCACCTGCGCGTGACGTGGCTCAGCCTCTGGACGGTCAGCGGGCCGGGGACCACTCCGTCGGGCTGCGCCGCCGAGAAGGGGCCGATCACGGCCGCCACCTACTACTCGCACGGTCTCGCCGCGGGCAAGTGGGTCGCCGCCCAGATCGACGCCTACCGCGCCGATGGGCTCGGCCTCAAGCCCGACTGGGTGCTGTTTGACCCAGAGGGCTATCCCGACAACCACTCGGGGCTGTGGGGCCCGACGTCCCCGCCGTCGGCGCTCGCCAGGTCGATCGCGGACTACGCCTCGATCCTCAATGGCTGGCGAAACGGCATCGCGTCAGTCGACTCGTCGCTCAAGTCCGCGTTCTACGCGAGCCAGTACGAGTACATGACCTACCGTCTCTTCAACCTTGCGCTGCCCGCGTTCATCGCGGGCTCGTTCTCCAAGCCCCCCGGCAAGCAGCTCGTCGCGCCCACGAGGACCGCGTTTGGCCCGAACATCCGCGGCTTCATCATGTACAACTCGGGGTTCACCCCCTCGTGCGTCGAGGTCACCAACGAGCGCCTACTGCTCACCGAGGCGCCCTGGAACGGCCCCTACAACACGATCCAGATGCCGCCGCGCCACTACTGCCCGCCGGGCCAGGCACCCGGCTGACTGGGGCCTCCGCGACGAGCCCTTGGTAGGTTCGCAACGTGGGTGATGACAACACGACACGAGAGCCGAGCGCGTCGGCGGCGTCGCGCCCAGCGTCCGAGGACGAGCGCGAGTCGACCCAGCAGCCGGGCGACGACGGCGCGTCGAGCAAGGCCACCGACGACGGCTTCGACCTGAAGGGCATCGTGCGACAGCTGACCGCGCCGATGATCGAGTCGCTCGACACTCGTTTGCGCGACCAAATCGAGGCGCACGTCGACGAGCTGCTCACCGAGAAGCTCGACGCCGCGCTCGCGGACCGGCTCTCCACGGTCGACCGCGCGATCGCGGACCTCTCGAGGTCGATCGACGCGCTCGAGCGCCGACTCGGCGCCCACGAGAAGGACGCCGCGTCGAGCTGACGTCATCGCGCCGCAGAAGCGAGCGGGTCAGTCCCCCACGTCGTCGGTGAGCCTCACGGATCGCGTGAGGTGCGATCGCGACCAGTACCGGACTGGACGCGAGGAATTACGATGGCCGTTCTCCATTCGGCGACCGAAGGATGATCAATGGCGACGTTCGACAAGGACACGCCGAGCACGTGCCCGCAGTGCGACAACGTCGCGGGGTTTCACTATTGCTTGAACGCGGCGTCCGGCGTGACCTGCACCGACGTCCGGGGATCCGCGGCGAACGTGCCCCACATGCACCGGGCGTGCTTCACCTGCGGCTACGAGTGGGTCGAGGACCCGATCGTCTGACGCGCGATGCGGCGTCGGCCCACGTGACGGCGCGTTGCCACCCGGAGCGAAGGACTCGAGTCAGCCCGCGGCGTCGGCGACGTCCCCGGCCTCCACGGTCACGCGACGGTGGCGCACCGCGGGGACGCGCGGACCGGGCAGCACGGTGCCGGTCAGGTTGATCGGGTCGGAGCCCGCGAGCGTCACGGTGCGGCCCGTCCGACCCTCGCGGCGGCCCCCCAGCATGCCCGCCGCCTCGATCGTCGCGTACTGCTCGCCCGACAGGCCCGCGACGAACCGGCCCCCGACGACCTCGCCGCGGGCCTCGAGGCGCCGCAGCGCCCACACGACGTGGCGCCAGGGGACCCTGCAGCTCTCGCGGCTGGTGAGCTCGTAGGCGACGACGCCCCATCGCACGAGGAGCTGGACGGCGACGCGCTCGGCGAGCTCCTCGAGCTCGATGCCCTCGGGCACCCCGAGCGGCGCCTGGACGATGCTCCAGCGCCCCTCGCCCACGCCGGTCCCCGCCACCGCGCGTCGAGGCGCGCGCGCGAGCCGCGCCGCCGGGAGGCGACGCTGGCGTGCGCGGAAGCGTGCGCGAGCGTCGAGCAGGGACCGCACCGCGCTGAACGCGTCAGCCGTCGCGATGCCGCGTGCGACGAGGTCCCACAGTCCCTCGTCCACCTCGACGGGCAGTCGGCCCGCCGAGGTGGCGAGCTCGGAGCGAAACTGCGCGCCGTGGCGCTCCAAAGCGGCGAGCAGGTCGCTCGACGCGCCGTGCGGCGGCGGTGTCGGCGCCTCGCCGAGTCGCACCGCACGAAGCAGCCACGAGAGGTCATCTCGTCGCACCAAGGACAGTGGCGTCGCCGCCGACGGCGTGGAGGCGCCACGTCGAGCAGGGTCGTCGACCGGCCTCGGGGTGAGGCGGACCCAGGCGACCTCGCCGGCCAAGCACAGCTCGTCGAGCCACGTGGGGTCGTAGCTGGCGACGCGTGACGGCAGCACGTGGGCCTCCCAGTCGCCCGCCGGCAGCTCCACGCCCTGCAGCTGCTCGATGGCCGCGAGGACGCCCGCACGCCCCTCGAACTGCGAGCCGGGCTCGACGCGCTGCCACTCGCAGAGGAAGTCCACGTAGTCGGCGAGACCGACGGGCTCGACGCGGGCGCGCCGGCGCTGCTTGGCGAGGTGGTGGCACCGCACCAGCAGGTGCCGCGCGCACCAGCGGCCGTCGGGCAGCGCGATGGCGTAGCCCTGCGACTCGAGGGCGGCCATCGCGGTGCGGGCCCGCAGCACCGACAGCGGCGCGCCGTGCAGCGGGCCGCCGCCGAGCGCGTCGTCGCCCACGAGCGCCTCGATCGCGATGGGCCCCGCGTGCTGCAGGTGGCCCCGCACGCAGTCGGTCGCCGCCTCGTCGTCCATGGTGATCGCCGCGGCTGCGTCGCGGCGCTCCGTCGCGACCCAGGTGCCGTCGAGCTCGACGAGACGGCCAGCGACGTCGAGCTCGCGCGCGAAGCGCTCCCAGGCGTCCACGCGGCGCACGACGACGAGGTCGTCGAGCAGCTCGTGCAGCTCGTCGGCGGACCGGACGCGGGGTGCCGCGGACGCGACGACGTCGGCGACCACCGCCTCGTCGAGGGGGTCCGAGGCGACGAGGCCTGCGGGCAGCCCCGCCGCGTCGAGCGGGCCGAGCCCGCGGCGCAGCTCCACCGCACGGCTCCGGCGCTCTTCGAGCGGCGCGTCGTCGAGGAACGTCCAGGGCGCGCCGTTCAGGATCCCGTGGGCGAGCACCGAGGGCTCGGCGGACTCCACGCACGACACGGTGACCTCGCCAGCCGCGACCCGCACGAGCAGGGCCTCGAGGCCCACGACGTCGAGCGGCTCGAACAGCACGTCGTCGACGGTCTGTCGCACGAGCGGGTGGTCGGGGATGGGGATCGGGCCGGCGGGCGCGTTCTCCTGGCAGGCCGCGAGTGACGGCCACGTCGCGGCCATGAGATCGTCGGCCTCCATGCGCTGGAGGTGGATCGGTCGGCGCCCCGCGGTCGTCGAGCGCGGCATCACGAGGGCGCGCGCCACGTTCCATCGCCACCTCGCCGCCAACATCGGCAGCGGCAGGACGGCCTGGGTCAGGATCTCGCGCGACTTGCCCGGGGCCACGAGCTTCATCACGTCGCTGAGCGGGAACGAGTGGTGCGGGCCGAGCGCGATGGTCACGGCATCGTCGTTGGCGGCCGCCTGCAGCTCGAAGTCGAACGTCACGCAGAAGCGCTTGCGCAGCGCCAGGCCCAGCGCTCGATTGATGCGACCGCCGAGCGGTGCGTGCACGACGATCTGGGCGGACTCGTTGTCGTCGTAGAAGCGCTCGACGACGAGGTGGTCCGACGTCGGGAGGACCCCGAGCGCGCGCCTCGCTGACTCGAGGTACGCGACGACCATCGTGGCCACGTGCTCGGTGACGCCAGCTCGCTCGCGAACGACGGCGCGCGCGCCCTCGGCGTCGCCGCTCGCGAGGAACGCCTCGACGACGCGGCGCAGCTCGGAGACCTGCTCGGAGAGCTCCTCGGTTCTCGCGGGCGCCTCGCCGAGCCAGAACGGCGTGGTCGGCGGCATGCCGTTCGCGTCGGCGACCCTGACCGTGCCCGTCTCGACCTTGAGCACGCGCCACGAGTGCGTCCCGAGCAAGAAGATGTCGCCCGCCGCCGCCTCGATTGCGAAGTCCTCGTGAACCGAGCCCACCGTCACGTTGTCGGGGTCGAGCACGACGCGGTACTCGCCGAGCTCGGGGATCGCCCCGCCGCCGAGGAGGGCGGCGAGCCCCGCCGAGCGCCTCGGCCGCACGACGCCGTTCACGCCGTCGACGTGCAGGTGCGCGCCGCGGCGTCCCCTGCCCGTCACGATGCCCTTGCCCGCGAGCTCGATCGCCTCGTCGAACCGCGACCGCTCGAGCGACGCGTACGGGGCTGCGGCGGTCACCATCGCGTAGAGCTCGTCGAGTGTCGCCTCGCCGCGAGCGGCGACCTCGGCGACCAACTGCTGGACGAGGATGTCGAGGGGCGCGACCGGGGGGTGCAGCCGGTCCAGGTCCCCTGCGCGAACGCCCGCGAGCAGGGCGGTGCACTCGACGAGCTCGTCGCGATTCTGCGGGAAGAGCCGGCCCATGGGCACGCCGCCGACCTGGTGGTTGGCGCGACCGATGCGCTGCAGGAACGTGCCGATGGACCTCGGCGAGCCGAGCTGGCAGACGAGTTCGACAGGACCGACGTCGATGCCGAGCTCCAAGGACGCCGTCGCGACGAGCGCGCGGAGGTCGCCGGCACGCAGGCGCGCCTCGACGTGGCGGCGGCGTGCCGTGGACAGGCTGCCATGATGCGCGGCGACGACGAGGGCCGCGTCGTCGACGCCCAGCTCGTCAGGTGAGAGCCGCTCGGCCAGCTGATGGGCCACGCGCTCGGCCATCCGTCGCGTATTGACGAAGACGAGCGTCGTGCGGTGCTCCAAGACGTGCTCGGCGATCCGGTCGAGGATCTCGCCCATCTGGACCGTCGAGATCGCGGTCTCGAGCTCGCCGCCGGGCAGCTCGATCGCGACGTCGAAGGTCCTCGGGGCCGAGCAGTCGATGACGAGCGGACCCTCGCGTCCCTCGGCCACCCCGCTCAGCATCGCAGCCACGGTCTCGATCGGGCGCTGGGTCGCGGACAGCCCGATGCGCTGGAGGCGCCGGCCGTGGTCCGCGACGAGGAGGTCGAGGCGCTCGAGGCTCAGTGCGAGGTGGCTGCCCCGCTTGTCCCGGCAGGTCGCGTGGATCTCGTCGACGATCACGGTCTCGGTGTGCGCGAACATGCGTCGTCCCGACGCCGACGTGAGCAACAGGTACAGCGACTCAGGCGTGGTCACGAGCAGGTCGGGCGGATGCTTGCGCAGCGCGGTGCGTTCCGCGGGCGTCGAGTCGCCCGTGCGGAGCCCGACGCGCAAGGTGGGGCCCTCGAGCCCGAGCGCGCGCGCCGCCGCGGCGATCCCCTCGAGCGGCGCCTCGAGGTTCTCGGACACGTCAGCAGCGAGCGCGCGCAACGGCGAGACGTAGACGACCCTCGGACCTTCGACTGCCTGATCCCCCACGTCGTGGGAACGCCATGCCGCGTCGATCGCGACGAGGAAGCCGGTGAGCGTCTTGCCGGTGCCGGTCGGCGCGGCGACGAGCACGTCGCGACCGGTCGCGATCGCGGGCCAGGCGCGGCGCTGCGGCTCGGTCGGCCCGCCCGGGAACCGACTGCCGAACCACGCCGCGACCGCGGGGTGGAACGCGGCCAGGGCCCCGGTGCCCACGGGCGCCGCTGCCGTCAGCAGGGATGGCTGGACAGACCTCGCCATCCAACCATTCCACCACGGGGCTGTGTCAGCCGGTTGTGGGTCAGATGCGGTGACGTCACCCACTTGCGCGCGTTGGGGGCCGACGCCTGGCGCTCGGATCGGCAGCCGACTCCCCTCGACGCGGTGACCCCGGCGAACGGAGTTCGAACAGCTCAGTCATGCCGGCGGTCGCGCCACTCGCGCCAGTTGGCACGATCCCTGCGGAACGCCCAGGACACGATGAAACCGCACAGCACGACGAATGCTGCGATGAAGATGCCGAAGACCACGGCGAACGCCGAGGCGATGATCACGAGCGCACGCCGATGGCGCCGCGCGCCACGGAGCTCACAACTGGTAGACGATGGGCTCGACCTTGCACACCGGGGTCCGCGGCCCCCACACGCGGCGCAGGACGATCCCGATCGACCCGCAGTTCGAGCCTGCCGTGGACTGGACGGTCCAGGACGTGTGCGGCGAGGTCGTGGAGAACAGCACGCACAGCGGCCCGCGGGCGAGCCGTGACGGCCACAGGACGCCTGGTCGTGCCATCGGGATCCGGTACGGCGCGTGCAGCGTGAGACAGGCCGTGCTGTAGAACCGGTGGTTCTCTGTGACGAACGCGGCGAGCGGGCCCTCGGGCGATCGGTCCGTCGGACGCACGATCGAGATGTTGGCAACCCCGACCGTGACGCCCTCCTTGCCGAGCCAGTTGTGCGCCGAGATGATCAGTGCGCGCTCCATCTGCTCGGAGACGGGGAGACTCACCGTGCGCGGCGACTGCTGCGTCGTGAACGCGCCGGCCGACAGCAGGATTCCAGCGACCGCCGCCAGCAGCGCTGGTCCCCCCACGAGCACCGCATGGCGCCGCACGGTCGGATCGTAGAGCGTCGGAGCGACCCGTGTCGCCTCTCCCTGGCACACCGCTCGTGGCTCACGGCCGTGGGCGGCGGGGTTTGTCACACGTGGCCAGCACACTGCCTACGTGACGCCCGCAACGCCCGCCGCGACCGACCTGCTGGGCGCGCTGCGCGGCACGCCCGCGCTGCGCCCCCACGTGGATCGCGGGCTCGCTGGCGGGCTCCGTGCGTGGCTCGAAGACGGGCTCTTCGAGCGCCTTGGCGCTCGCGCCGCTGCCCCGATCGTGCGCGTCACACCGAGGCTCCTCCTGGACGACCCGCCGGTGACCGGCGCGGCGACGGCACGCCTGCGAGGTGCCCTCCTCGTCCAGCTGCTCCGACTCCGTGTCGCCGGGCTCGAGCCGGCCTCCCCCTTCGAGGACGCCGTGGCCGCCCTCGGTGCGTCAGGTCGCGACGCCGAGCTCGTGGCGCTCCTCTGCGACCTCGACAGCGACGATCGGTCGCGCCTCGCCGCCGAGGTCGCCGCGCACCACACGGTGCTCGCCACGTCGCTGCCCTCGCTGCCCGCTCGATGGTCGCCGCGGTGCGGCGTGCGCTACGCGATCCCGCTCGCTGGCGGTGCGGTCGTGCTCCGAGGCGACGTCGACCTCGCCTTGGGGGCGTCCGGGGGGTCACGGGCTTGCGTGTGCCTCGTGGACCTGACCACTTCGACGCTCGGCTCGGCGAGCGACGCGACGCTCGCCTACCTCGCCCTGCTCGAGACGCTGCGAACCGGCGAGCAACCGCTCCGAGTCGCGGCGCTGTCGACGGCTGACGGTGCCACGGTCGTGCGCGAGGTCACCTCTGAGCTCTTGGCGGACGCAGTCGAGCTCGTGCTCGAGGCGGTCGCGAGGAGCGCTGCTGCGTGACCGTGGTCGAGCGACTGTGTGCTCCCACCCGAGACGTGCTCCTTGCACGCGGCTCGTCGGGTCCTCGAGACCACGACATCGTGTCTGCGCGCCTGGCCAGCCAGCTCGCCGCACGGCTCACGGACAGCCTGGGCGCGGACCGACGGCGCCACCGCCTCGACGCCTTCGCCGCCGAGCTCGGGCCGGCCCGGTTCGACGCACCCTTCGCCTGGAGCGCGCGCGCTGCTCGCCGGCCGATCGGCTCGTCGGTCGCACACGACGTCGCCGAGGGCGCCATGCCGGACGCACTCAGTGCGGCGGCGTCAGAGATCGAGCGCCTGTGTGATCGAGCGCAACGCGGCCTCACGCGTCGCGGGGCGCTCGGGGGGTGGCTCGCCGACGCACCTCGCGCCGCGCGAGCGCTGTGCGCCGTCGAGGCCTCGACATGGGCGGAGCGCCTGCTGCGCCTCGTCGAGCCCACCCACGACGGGTCGATCGCCGTCGGCATCGCCGACGCGTGGTTCGACGTGCCGGGAACGACGATCACTCTGCAGGGGCGGCTCGACGCGGCGCTGCGCCCGGCCGCGGGCGCGCACCTCGGGCTCCTGCGCGTCCGCGACGGGTTGCCGGGTGCGCGGGCGGCCGACGGGCTCGTGGTCGACGCGCTCGTCGCTGCGCTCGCGGGGCGGTGCCCGACGAGGATGGTCGGCGCGTGGCCGGACGCGGGTCTGTGCCTCGTCGTCGACTTCGACGACGACGCGGCGCGCCGGGCGGCGCGGCTGCTCCTTGCGTGCGCCGACGCCCTCGCTGCGCCGTCGGCGGCACCGAGCCCCCTCGAGGCCATGGCTGCGTGATCTCGCGCCACCGGTAGCCTCCCGAGGCCAATGCAGCCGCGTCGACACCTCCGCAATATCGCGATCATCGCCCATGTCGACCACGGCAAGACGACGCTCGTCGACGCCATGCTCCGCCAGACCGGGGCGTTCGGGCCCCACACCGCGCTCACCGACCGCGTGATGGACTCGGGCGACCTGGAGCGCGAGAAGGGCATCACGATCCTCGCCAAGAACACCGCGGTCGTCTGGCGACACACGACGATCAACATCATCGACACCCCCGGCCACGCGGACTTCGGCGGCGAGGTCGAGCGCGGGCTCGCGATGGTCGACGGCGTGCTGCTGCTCGTCGACGCCGCGGAGGGCCCCCTCCCCCAGACCCGGTTCGTGCTGCGGAAGACCCTGGAGAAGCGCCTCCCGGTGATCGTGGTCGTGAACAAGGTCGACCGTGCCGATGCCCGCCCGAAAGAGGTCGTCCACGAGGTCGAGGAGCTGTTCTTGGACCTCGATGCCGACGAGCACCAGATCTCCTTCCCGGTGCTCTACGCGAGCTCGCGGGAGGGATGGGCGACCGCCGATCCCGACACGCGTGCCGACGACCTGACCGAGCTGTTCCAGGCCGTCTGCGACCACGTCCCGCCCCCTGCCTACGAGCCCGACGCGCCGCTTCGCGCGCTCGTGTGCAACCTCGACGCCTCCCCCTATGTCGGCCGCATCGCACTCCTGCGGGTCGTGTCGGGGACCTTGGAGCGCGGCCAGCTCGTCGCGTGGTGCCGCCTCGACGGCACCATCGAGCGGGTCCGCTTGACCGAGCTCTACATCACCGAGGCGCTCGATCGCGTCCCGGCGTACTCGGCCGGCCCCGGTGACATCGTCGCGATCGCGGGCATCGAGGAGATCACGATCGGCGAGACCCTGGCGGACCCCGACGACCCCCAGCCGCTCCCCCCCCTCAAGGTCGACGAGCCGAGCCTCTCGATGACGATCGGCATCAACACCTCGCCGGTCGCGGGCCGTGACGGCTCGAAGCTGACCGCCCGGCTCCTCAAGTCGCGGCTCGACGCCGAACTCGTGGGCAACGTGTCGCTCCGGGTCCGGCCGACCGACCGGCCCGACGCCTGGGAGGTGCTCGGCCGAGGCGAGCTCCAGCTCGCGATCCTGATCGAGACGATGCGACGCGAGGGTTTCGAGCTCACGATCGGCAAGCCCCACGTCGTGACCAAGGAGATCGACGGCAAGCGCAGCGAGCCCATGGAGCGCGTCACCATCGACGCGCCCGAAGAGCACGTGGGCACCGTCACCACGCTGCTGTCGACGAGGAAGGGCACGATGCTCGGCATCGTGAACCACGGGACCGGCTGGGTCCGGATGGACTGGCGCGTGCCGGCGCGCGGGCTGGTCGGGGTCCGGACCGAGTTCATGACCGAGACGCGGGGGACGGGCGTGCTCAACCACGAGGCCGACGGCTGGTCGCCCTGGCTCGGAGCGATCCGGGCGCGGCGCAACGGCGTGATGGTCGCGGACCGCACCGGGCCGACGACGGCCTTCTCGCTGGTCGCGCTCCAAGAGCGAGGCGAGCTGTTCGTGGGCGCGGGCGTGGACGTCTACGAGGGCATGGTCGTCGGGGAGAACGCGCGCTCCGAGGAGATGGACGTCAACCCCACCAAGGAGAAGAAGCTCACGAACATGCGCTCGGCGAACGCCGACGAGTTCGAGCGCGTGACGCCGCCGAGGGAGCTCACCTTGGAGCAGGCGCTCGAGTTCATCGNNGACGAATGCGTCGAGGTGACGCCCGGGTTCGTGCGGATCCGCAAGGTCGTGCTCGACCAGCAGACGCGGGGACGGGCCCGAGCCCGGTCGAAGAACGCCCTCTGAGCTTGCGAGAAGACCTTGGATCGCGTCTCACGCGGCTTTCATGACGACGGGATATCGAGTTCTCGGTGGTCTCCGGGTTCACTTGACGGGTTTGCCGAGCCTCTGGCGTCAGGCGTACCC
>PMON01000016.1 GCA_003162395.1 Acidimicrobiaceae bacterium | reverse complement strand
GCCGCGATCAGCCAGCTCAACGCACCCACGAGCGTCACGGCCGCAGGCTCCGGGTTCAACGGCATCAAGCTCACGTTCACGGCATCGACCGGCACCGCCCCGTCGAGCTACAGCGCGATCGTCTGCACCAACCTGGCAATGACGTCGGGCTGCGTGACGACGAACAATTACACGTCGGGCACGACCATCGGGGGCCTGAGCTTCTTCACGACCTACTACGGAGAGATCACCGCGAACTCGGGATCGAGCGCCTATCTGCCCACGACCTCGTCACCTCCGAGCTCGGCGACCTCATGATGGAAAGGACTCGAGACATGAGCACACTGCGCGCCCGGCACTCAGCGAGAAGTCGCCACCTGCATGGACCTCGGGGGGAGCGCCGTTCCGATCGCCGTGCCGACGAGCGCGGCGCCGTGCTCGTGGTGGCGTTCATCTACCTGGTCGCCGTCAGTGTCACGGTCCTCGGGCTGAGCAACTGGGTCGCCAGCGACCTCAGCAACACCAAGGGTTTCGCCAACTCGCGCGAGCAGCACACCGCAGCACAGAGCACCGTCGAGCTCGCGATGCAGAACATGCGCTACACGCCGCTGATCGGCGCGAATCAGACGTGGGGCCAGTTCAACTACTGCTGGGGAGCTGGCGGTACCTCGTCGCTCACGATTGACGGGTACTCGTTCAACGTGTACTGCAGCACCGCATGGATCCCGACGAGCGCGGTCACCCGGACCGTCACGATCGACGCCTGCCCGACGTCCGTCTCGGCAGCAGCGTGCGAGTCGCCCAACGGGACCTACCTCCAAGCCGTCGTCGTCTTCGACGACTACCCACCGGGTGGGGCGGCTCCGGTGAACGGCTCGTGCGTGCTGTGGTCATGGTGTGGGGAAGGCGAGACGATCACGAGCTGGATCTGGGCGTAGGCCGCCGGAGCAGCGCGCGCAGCATCGACCCGCCTCGGCGCGGTGTCGTCGCGAACAGGTATCTGGCGTCGTGCGCAACCAGGGATCAGGTCGCTGACAACGCGCCCACAATTCGCCTGCGTCGATGTCAATTCTCGTCAATACCCGGTCGACAGGGCCGGCTTCGACGGCAAGATGGCCCTACCCCAATGGGTAGCTCGCAATCGTGCGAGTGCCAACGCGAAGGTCGACGTGAGCGCACCATCACTGCTCCATCCCGCCAGGAAGCCCTTGCTGCAGCGATCGATCAGCGAGATTGAAGTCTCTGGCTTCAACCTGGTCGAGCTTCTGGTCGTGCTCTGCGTACTCGGCGTGCTCGCCGCGATCGTCACGTTCGCCCTGGCCAGCACGGCGAGCGCCGGTTCGATCGCCACCTGCGGCTCCGACTCGAGGACGATCAACCAGGCAGCCCAGGCGCTGGTCATCGAGAACCCGGGCGCGCTCCCGACGACGCCGCAGGCGTGGAAGCTCGCCCTGCTCGGCCGGACCGAACCCGGCGTGTGGACCACCGTCGAGAGTGGTGCGCCATTCCTCCAGTCGTGGCCGTCCAGCTCGTCCTACACCTTCTCGATCGCTGGCGCCGGTGCCGCGGCCACGACCGGTGACATCCCGTCGATCAGCCCCGCCAACGGCGACGTCATCGTCGCTGCCTTCTTGGCGGGCTCAGGCACAAGGACCTACGACTCGACCGCCGTTCCTTTGGCTGGCTGCGCCACCGGGTAGCAGCTTGCTCAGACGGTCCTGGACGCGGACGCGCAGCTCGCGTTCGGGCCGGCGCGTCAGCCGTCGCGCAATCGAATCGAATGTGCAGCTAGGCAGATTGACGCGGCTGCATCCGGTGCGATCGCGTTGCAACAGACAGCAGGACTCGAGCGATTAGCGCGCAAGATGCGCCGGCCGCAGTCCTAGGGAAGACCTATACGACCGGGCGACACGAGAGCGGAGATGGCTCCGACACGACGTGGATAAAGGCGATGTGGATTGCGTTGTGTCAACGTCCAAACAATAGATGTAGGCACAATCACAACGGCATAACAATGATCTGTTTTTCGCTTGCAGACACGGATCTGAGTGAGTAACCATTGGCACATCCCCACCGCGGGGAAAGCGTCCATATGTCGAGAATCGACAACAAACGAAAGAAGGCAGGAAACATCATGATTGAGACCTACCGAAAGCTCAAGACGGAGCGGTCGGCAGGCGAAGTTGACGACTCGGGATTCACGTTGATTGAACTTCTCATCGTGATCGTCGTGCTCGGCATCCTCGCTGCGATCGTCGTCTTCGCACTTGGTGGCGTGACTGGCAAGAGCGTGATTGCCGCGTGCAACTCCGACACCAAGACGATTGACGTTGGCGCCCAGGCATTTCTGACGGAGAACCCCTCCACGGTGCCGGCGAACAACGCAGCGTGGATGGCGGACCTGCTTCCGAACGGCGGCTTCGCCGGTGAAGTCGGTCAACCGATTGGCTTCGTGCAGTCGTGGCCGCAGACCAGTACTGGCAACGTTCCCATCTTGAACGCCCCGTACCAGGTCAGTGTCGCGGGCACCGCGGAGGCAGCGGTCAACCTGACCGGCACCGCCACGGGCACCATCACTCCTGGCAAGCCGAACATCGGTGACGTCATCGTGACGATCCCTGGCGTGGCCGGAGTTGGGAACAACTTTGGCTCTTACGACGCGACCAACAGTCCGGCGACGGCCTGCGCGAACGCGTAGAGCTGAAGCAAAGGACCGAACTGTGAGATCCGCCGAGGTGTCCGGTACCGCCGGGCACCTCGGCGTTCTCATCCCTACCGAAGGAGACCGTCGGTGACCACCGAGCACATCGAGATGATCGAGCCCTGGATCCAGATCCTGTGGGACCAGGGTGGCTCCGACCTCTTGCTGTCGGCAGGATCGGCGCCCCGGATTCGCGTCGACGGCAAGCTCCGGCCGATCGAGGGCATGCCCCTCCTCACCGGCGACGAGATCGACAACATCGCGCGGCCGCTGCTGAACCGTGAGCAAGAGGAGATCTTCGCCGAGCACTTCGACGTTGACTTCTCCTTCTCCTGGCTCGACAAGGCCCGGCTGCGAGGCAGCCTGTTCACCCAGCGCGGTCAGCCATCGCTGGCACTCCGGATCATCCCCGCTGGCATCCCCTCGTTCGACGAGCTCGGGCTCCCCGCGGCTGCTGAGTGGCTGGCGAACCTGCCACGAGGTTTCGTGCTGGTCACGGGCCCCACCGGTTCTGGTAAGTCCACCACGCTCGCGTCGATCATCAACCGGATCAACGAGACGCGTTCGCTGCACATCCTGACGATCGAGGACCCTGTCGAGTACGTGCACAACCACAAGCAGTCCGCCGTCAGTCAGCGCGAGGTCGGCATCGACAGCCCATCATTCGATCGGGCACTTCGATCGGCGCTCCGCGAGGACCCCGACGTCCTGCTCATCGGTGAGATGCGCGACATCGAGTCGATCCAGATCGCCTTGACCATGGCCGAGACCGGCCACCTCGTCTTCGGCACGCTCCACACGAACGACGCACCGCAGGCCATCGACCGGATCATCGACGTCTTCCCGGCCTGGCGCCAAGAGCAGACGCGCGTCCAGCTCGCCGCGTCGCTCGCGGCCGTCATCGCCCAGCGCCTCGTGCCCAGGATCGACGGCGGCATGGTCGCGGCGTTCGAGGTCCTGATCGCCACGAACCCGGTCCGGAACCTCATCCGCGAGAACCGGTCGAACCAGTTGCAGAATGTGATGATGACGAACTCTCGCGAGGGCATGCAGACCCTCGAGAACAGCCTCGTCGACCTCATCTCGAGGGGGATCATCAGCTACGAGGAAGCGCTCACCGTGTCGGCGCACCCGAAGGAGCTGGTCCGTGCGCTCGACCAGCTGGGCGTTGCGACGGCGAGGGCCTGACAGTCGTCGTGCCCAATCGCGGGGGCCCGCCCCTCCCGTACAAGGTCGTCGCAGCCGTGACCCCGTGCCCGGGGGGCTGGCTGGTCGCGAGCGCCAAGCTGCACGCGGCCACGTTCTCGCCCGAAGAGCCCCGCGTGCTGTCCAAGTTCTCCGAGGTCTTCGAGGAGCGCCCGCTGTTCGAGGTGATCGCGCTCAACGCGCCGGTCGGCTACGCCGACACGCCCGAGGAGGAACGGGGCTGCGACGTGATCGCACGGCGGCTGCTCGGCCGCCGCTCGATGACGGTGAAGCGGACCCCGACGCGGGGCACGGTCGAGACGGGCCTCGTCAGGCTCGACGAGCACCTCGACGCCATCACGCTCGTGCTGCTCGGTCGCTACTGCGAGGTGAATGTCGAGATGCTCCCGTACCGCCAGCGGACCGTCTACGAGGCGCACCCCGAGCTCAGCTTCTACGTGATCAACGGTGACAAGCCGCTCGTGCGCTCGAAGAAGAGCGACGAGGGGATCGCGGAGCGCCGTGTGCTCCTCGAGAAGCGGATCCCTGGCGTCAAGCGCATCCTCGACGCCCAACTCCGCGGCGTGCCGACGTCACACCTCTACGACGTCGCGGCGCTCCTGTGGACCGCCCGTCGGATCGCGGCCAAGGCCGCGAACCGGATCCCCGAGGACCCCGAGTGGGACTCGGAGGGCCTGCGCAAGGAGATCGTGCGCTAGGCACCTGATCGAGCGGGCTCGTGTCGTCACCTCGTTGGTAGGGTCACCGCGACCAACGGAGGTCGATGTCCAGCGAGTTGCCAATTGGAGTCGATATCGGGGGGAGCGGCATCAAGGTCGCGCCCGTCGACCTCGACAAGGGCGCCCTCGCGGGTGACCGAGTCCGAGTTGCCACCCCCACGCCCGCGACGCCAGCGGCCATTGCCGCAGTGGTCGCGTCAGCCGTCGCGGCGATCGCGGGCACGGGCACCGTCGGTCTGACCATGCCCTCGGTCGTGGTCGACGGCGTCGTGAAGACCGCGTCGAACATCGACGCGTCGTGGATCGGCACGGACGCGGTGTCGCTCTTCGAGAAGGCGACGTCGCGTCGCGTCGCGGTCGTGAACGACGCGGACGCCGCGGGCTCGGCCGAGATGCGCTACGGCGCGGGCAGGGGCCACGACGGCGTCGTCGTGCTGATCACGCTCGGCACGGGCATCGGCAGCGCGGTGTTCTTCAAGGGCGTGCTCGTGCCCAACACCGAGCTCGGCCACCTGCGGCTCCACCACCGGGACGCCGAGGACTGGGCCGCCGAGTCAGTCCGCGAGCGCGAGAAGCTGTCGTGGTCCGAGTGGGCGCATCGACTCTCGAGCTACCTCGGGCACCTCGAGCGGCTCTTGTACCCCGAGCTCTTCGTCATCGGGGGCGGGGTCAGCCACAAGTCGGACAAGTTCGTGCCGCTCCTCGAGTGCACGACGCCAATCGAGGTCGCCCAGCTGCACAACGACGCCGGCATCGTCGGCGCGGCGATGGTCGCGCCGGTCGAGGCGACGTGACCGAGCCGCTCCGGCAGCGCCCGGCGTTCCGGCTCTTGGAGCGCCACGCCAACGACGTCGCCTCCTCGTCGCTCCGCGAGCTCTTCGCGGCAGACCCCGGCCGTGGCGAGCGACTCGTCGGCGATGCCGCAGGGTGGTTCCTTGACTACTCGAAGAACCGCGTGACCGACGAGACGATGTCGTTGCTCGTCGACCTCGCGCGCGAGTCGATGGTGCCAGAGCTTCGCGACGCGATGCTCCGCGGCGAGCACGTCAACGTGTCGGAGGATCGCGCCGTGCTCCACACCGCGCTGCGCCTGCCGCGCGACGCGGCCCTGACGGTCGACGGGACCGACGTCGTGGCCGAGGTCCACACGGTGCTCGACAGGATGGCGTCGTTCTGCGACCGGGTGCGCTCGGGGGCGTGGACCGGGCACACCGGCGAGCCGATCCGAGCGGTCGTCAACATCGGCATCGGGGGCTCGGACCTCGGGCCGGTCATGGCCTACGAGGCCCTGCGCCACTACAGCCGCCGCGACCTCACGTTCCGGTTCGTCTCGAACGTCGACGCCACGGACCTGGTCGAGGCGCTGGGCGGCCTCGATCCCGCGTCCACGTTGTTCATCGTGGCGTCGAAGACCTTCTCGACGCTCGAGACGCTGACCAACGCGTCCTCGGCCAGGGACTGGCTGCTCGGCTCGCTTCGCGATCCGGCTGCCGTCGCGAAGCACTTCGTCGCCGTGTCGACGAACGCCGAGAAGGTCGCGCAGTTCGGTATCGACACGCAGAACATGTTCGAGTTCTGGGACTGGGTGGGCGGCAGGTACTCGATGGACTCGGCGATCGGGCTGTCCACGATGCTCGCGATCGGTCCTGCGGCGTTCGTCGAGATGCTCGACGGCTTCCACGAGATGGACGTGCACTTCGCCACGGCTCCGCTCGATCGGAACCTGCCCGTGCTGCTCGGGATGCTCTCGATCTGGTACGTCCAGTTCGTCGGCGTGCGCTCGTTCGGGGTCATGCCGTACGACCAGTACCTGAAGCGGTTCCCCGCGTACCTCCAGCAGCTGACGATGGAGTCGAACGGCAAGCACGTCACCGCTCGCGGCGAGCAGGTCGACTACCCGACGGGCGCGGTCTACTGGGGCGAGCCCGGCACCAACGGCCAGCACAGCTTCTACCAGCTGCTCCACCAGGGGACCACGACCGTCCCGGTCGACTTCATCGCCTTCGCGAACGGGCTGAACCCGCTCGGGGAGCACCACGACCTGCTCACGTCCAACGTGCTCGCCCAGGCCCAGGCGCTCGCGTTCGGGCGCACCGCCGAGGAGGTGCGCGCGAACGGGACGCCCGAACAGGTGGTCCCGCACCGCGTCATGGAGGGCAACCGCCCGAGCAACGTCTTGTTGTGCGACCGGCTCACGCCGCACTCGCTCGGCGCGCTGGTCGCGCTCTACGAGCACAGCGTGTTCACCCAGGGCGCGGTGTGGGGGATCGACTCGTTCGACCAGTGGGGTGTCGAGCTCGGCAAGCAGCTCGCGTCCGAGATCGTTCCCGAGCTCGAGTCGCCCACGGAGCCGAAGCTGTCGCACGACTCGTCGACGAACGCGCTCATCCGGCGGTATCGCTCGATGCGCGAGGAGGGCACCACCCCATGACCACGACCTCGCCCATGCAGCTCGGCATGATCGGCCTCGGGAGGATGGGCGCGAACCTCGTGCGGCGCGTGACCCGCGACGGCCATCACTGCGTCGCCTACGACGTGTTCCCCGCCGCGGTCTCAGCCCTTGTGCACGAGGGCGGCGTCCAGGGCGTCTCGTCGCTCGCCGAGCTGGTCGCTGCACTCGAGCGTCCCCGCGCGATCTGGCTGATGCTGCCCGCGGCGGTGACGGGGTCGACGCTCGACGAGCTCGTCAAGCTGCTCGAGCCGGACGACGTCGTCATCGACGGTGGCAACTCCTACTACCGCGACGACATCTCCCGGGCCGCGCAGCTCGAGAAGGTCGGCGTGCACTACGTCGACTGCGGGACCTCGGGCGGTGTGTGGGGGCTCGATCGCGGGTACTGCCTCATGATCGGCGGCCCGACAGCTGCCATCGATCGGCTCGACCCGATCTTCAAGTCGATCGCGCCGGGCGAGGCGAGTGCCCCCGCCACCCCGGGGCGGGCGCGGAGCGGGACCGCACCCGACGGGTACCTGCACTGCGGGCCGAGCGGCGCGGGGCACTTCGTGAAGATGGTCCACAACGGGATCGAGTACGGGATGATGGCGTCGATCGCGGAAGGTCTCAGCATCCTCAAGCACGCGAACGCCGGGACAGAGGAGCGTGCCGCGGACGCGGAGACGACACCGCTCCGCGACCCCTGGGCCTACCAGTACGCCCTCGACATCGGCGAGATCGCGGAGGTCTGGCGCCGCGGCTCGGTCGTGGGATCGTGGCTCGTCGACCTGACCGCCGAGGCGCTCGCGAAGTCCCCCGAGCTCGAGGAGTACTCCGGGTCCGTGTCGGACTCGGGCGAGGGGCGCTGGACGGTCCTCGCGGCGATCGACGAGACCGTCCCCGCACCCGTCATCACCGCGTCGCTGTTCTCGCGATTCGACTCGCGCGGCGAGGGCGCCTTCGCGGGGAGAATCCTGTCGGCGATGCGGGCCGCGTTCGGCGGGCACGCGGAGCGATCGGCATGACCCACCACGAGCTGCGCGAGTTCGCCGACGCCGAGACCACGGCCCGCGCAGCGGGCGCGTTCATCACCTCGTTGATCGCCGAGACGATCGCCGAGCGTGGGCAGTGCGCGATCGCGCTCAGCGGCGGCAGCACGCCGTGGTCGGCGTTCCGCGCGCTGGCAGCGATGGACGTCGACTGGGAGCACGTCAGCGTCTTTCAGGTGGACGAGCGGATCGCGCCGGACGGCGACGAGCACCGCAACCTCACCCAGCTCACCGAGTGCCTCGGCACGCTGCCGGTGCGCATCGTCGCGATGCCGGTGACCGAGGCAGACCTCGACGCGGCCGCCGACGCGTACGCCGCGCAGCTTCCCGACCGCTTCGACCTCGTGCACCTGGGCCTCGGTCCCGACGGGCACACGGCCTCGCTCGTGCCGGACGACCCAGTCCTCGGGGTCCGCGACAAGCTCGTGGCGATCACCGGCCCGTACCAGGGCCACCAGCGGATGACGCTCACGTTCCCCGCGCTCGGGCGCGCGGACCTGCTGCTGTGGCTCGTGGCGGGAGCGGACAAGCGCGACGCGCTCGCGCGCCTCCTGCGCGGCGACGCGTCGATCCCGGCGGGCAGCGTCAGCGCGCCCCGATCGGTGGTCATGGCCGACGCGGCTGCCGCGTCGAGCTGACGTGGACGCAGATCGCGAGAAGCAGCTCGCCGCTGACGCCGCCGCCGAGCTCGTCGAAGGCGGCATGCGCGTCGGGCTTGGGACCGGGTCCACCGTCGCGCACCTGCTGACGACCCTCGCGCGTCGCGCACCAGACGCCGTGTACGTCGCGACCTCGCCGCGCACCGAGCAGGCCGCACGCGGTCTGGGACTCCTCGTCGAGCCGTTCGAGCAGCTGGACCGCCTCGACCTCGCCATCGACGGTGCGGACCAGGTCGCGCCGGACGGGTGGCTCATCAAGGGCGGCGGCGGTGCGCACACCCGCGAGAAGGTCGTCATCGCGGCGTCGGACGCGTTCATCGTCATCGTCGATTCGAGCAAGCTCGTCGACGCCCTGGCCGCACCGGTGCCGCTCGAGCTGCTCGCCTTCGGTGTGCGCGCCACGCTGCGGCGCCTCGACGTCGCGACGCTGCGCAACGCGCCGCGAACGCCCGACGGGGGCGTGCTCGCCGACTGGCAGGGGACGCTGCTCGACCCAGGTGCGCTCGCGACGTACCTGTCGGGCATGCCCGGCGTCGTCGAGCATGGACTCGTCCCTCCCGACGCCGTCACTAGGGTGCTCGTCGGACGCGGCGACTCGACGATGAGCGTGTCGCCGGGAGGAGCGTCGTGAACGTTCGGGTGCCGATCCACGGGCTCACGCGACCCGACGACCACGTGATCGTGCTGTTCGGCGCCACCGGCGACCTCGCGCGGCGCAAGCTCCTGCCGGGTCTCTACCACCTCTTTTGCGCCGAGCTGCTCCCGGAGCGGTTCCGGATCATCGGCTCGTCGCCGAAGGCCTTCGCGATCGACGACGAGGCGTTCCGCGATCACGCCAAGGACGCGGTGACCCAGTTCGGCCGCACGAAGCCCGAGGGTGCGCAGTGGGACGAGTTCGCCCAGTCGCTCAGCTTCGCGATCGCCGAGCCCGGGGACGCGAAGGGGCTCGTGGCAGCCGTTGAGCTTGCCGACGAGGCGATCGGGGGAAGCCCGCGCCGGCTCCACCACCTCGCCGTGCCGCCCGGGGCGTTCCCCGCGATGATCGAGACGCTCGGCGCGTCGGGGCTGAACGAGAACGCGCGGGTGATCTGCGAGAAGCCGTTCGGGCACGACCTGAACTCAGCCAAGGCGCTGAACGCCATCATCGCCCAGCACTTCGAAGAGGCCCAGATCTTCCGCATCGACCACTTTCTGGGCAAAGAGTCGGTCGACAACATCCTCGCGCTGCGCTTCGCGAACGGCCTCTTCGAGCCGATCTGGAACCGCGACCACGTGAGCTACGTCCAGATCGACGTGCCCGAGTCGATCTCGATCGAGGGCCGCGCCGCGTTCTACGAGCCGTGCGGCGCCTTTCGCGACATGGTCGTCACGCACCTCTTCCAGCTCATGGGGATCGTGGCCATGGAGCCCCCCACGTCGCTCAACTCGAGGCCGCTTCGCGACGAGATGGTCAAGGTCTTCGAGTCGATGGCGCCGATCGATCCAGAAGCCGTCGTCCGCGGCCAGTACGACGGGTACCGCGCCGAGCAGGGCGTTGACCCCCACAGCGGCACCGAGACGTTCGTGGCGCTGCGTGCCGAGGTCGACAACTGGCGGTGGAAGGGCGTGCCGTTCTTCCTGCGGACGGGCAAGTGCCTGGAGCAGAGCCGTCAGGTCGTGACGATCGGGCTGTGCGAGCCGACGTTGCGCATCTTCCCGCTCGAAGCCGAGGTGCACGCCCAGCAGGGCAACCGCCTCGTCATCGACTTCGCGGACCCCGGCATGATCACGACCGAGTTCCTCGCCAAGCAGCCCGGGCCACAGATGCGCCTGCGCGACGCCGAGATGACGTTCAGCTACGACGACTCGTACAGCACGGGCCACGACCTCGAGGCCTACGAGCACCTCATCTTGGAGGCGATGCACGGCAACCAGGCACTGTTCACCCGGTCCGACGGCATCGAGCGGCTCTGGGAGGTCGCCGCCCCGCTCCTCGAGCAGCCCCCGCCCGTCGAGCCGTACTGGCGCGGCTCGTGGGGGCCCGAGTCGATCAACCGGCTGGTCGCGCCGAGTCGCTGGTACCTGCCCAGGTGACGGCGGGGCAGATCCGACTCGTGCTCTCCGACGTCGACGGCACGCTCGTCACGTCCGACAAGACCCTCACCCCCGCGTCGATCGACGCGGTCGCCGCGCTCGGAGCCGCGGGGGTCGCCTTCGCGGTCACGAGCGGTCGCCCGCCCAGGGGCATGGCGATGCTGGTCACGCCGCTCGCGCTGACGACCCCCATCGCCGGCTTCAACGGCGGGCTGCTCGTCGATCCGTCGATGGCGGTCCTTCGCGAGCGCAGCATCCCCACGGCGATCGTGCCCTCCATCATCGACACCCTTCGCGCCCAGGACCTCAGCGTGTGGTGCTACCAGGGCATCGAGTGGTACGTGCTCGACAAGGACGGTCCCCACGTCGCCCGCGAGACGAGCACGGTCCAGTTCGAGCCCATCGTGCGGGCCGACTTCGACGGGCTCGTCGACGACGTCGCGAAGATCGTCGGCGTCAGCGACGACCACGACGCGGTGGCGAGGGCCACCGGCGCGATGCGCGACCGGTTCGCCGACAGCGTCTCTGCGACGCCGTCGCAGCCGTACTACCTCGACGTCACCCATCCGGACGCGAACAAGGGCGAGGTCGTCACCTACCTCGCCTCGACGCTCGCGGTCCCGATCGAGCAGATCGCGACGATCGGCGATATGCCCAACGACGTCCTCATGTTCGCCCACGCCGGCCTCAGCATCGCCATGGGCAACGCCGACCGCGAGGTGCAGCGTGCCGCACGGCGCGTCACGTCGTCGAACGACGACGACGGATTCGCCCACGCGATCCATAAGTTCGTGCTGCGCTGACGCGCGTCTGCGCGGATCACGCCGGGCGGTTCTGCGAATGGTTGTTAGCCTCGCGACGAGCCGGGGGGGACTCGTGACGAATCGCCAGGGAGACCGCCGGTGCGCAGGATCGTGGTCGTGACCCAGCCCGGGACTCCGATGCTGTGGCCGCTCGGCGTGAACGAGCGGCTCGACGCGTCGATCAAGCTGTATCGGGTGAGCTTCCGCAAGTTCGCGGCAGCGATCTTGGTCGTCGGTGTGCCGATCGCCCTGATCGACGGCCTCTTCCAGTGGTGGCGGACGTCGACGATCGTGTCCTCGTCGGCGCTTGTGGTGCGACATGCCGACGGGACCGAGACGATCCACTGGGCAGCGCTCGAACCCGAGATCGGCGCGCTCGCGCTCTCGCTCGTGCTGGGCTTCGTGCTCAACTCGCTCACCAAGACGATTGCCTACGGGCTGTTCGGCGATACCTACCTCGGCAGGCCAACGTCGTGGCGCGGCGGGCTGCAGACAGGGCTGCGGAGAGTGCCGTCGCAACTCTGGATCGTGCTGCTCATCGACGGCCCGATCGTCCTTGCGTGGGGTTCCCTGGTGCTCGTCGGGATCGCCCTCGTCCACGCCTCTCCCGCCTTGGGGCTCCTCTTGATCCCGCTCTCGTTCGCGGCGCTCGCCGCGGAGATCTGGTGGTCGGTCCTCAACCTCCTGGCAGTGCCCTCGCTCATGATGGAGGGCATGAGAGGAATGACCGCGCTGCGCCGGTCCTGGGCGCTCGTGCGAGGCACGTGGTGGTCGGTGTTCGGCACCGTGCTGCTCGCCGCCGTGCTCGTCTTCATCATCACGCTCATCGTCAATGCGATCCTCGGGGTGATCGTCGGCGCGGTTGCTCTCCACATCGGGACGCATGCCTTCGTGCTCGGCTCGCTCGAAGGAATGGCGACGCTCTTGTTCTTCACACCCTTCAGGTGCGCGATCGCGACGGTGCTCACGGTGGACATGCGTGTGCGCAAGGAAGGGCTCGACCTCGAGCTGCTCACCGAGGGGCAGTCGCGCGACGGCGGCGCCTTCGACTTCCTCCCACAGCCGAAGAGCCCTTGGGCGCCCCCGGTCACGCCGGGCACCTGGCCCGGCACGACTGACCCACCCGGCACGACTGACCCACCCGGCACGACTGACCCGCCCGAGGGGCCGTGGCCCCCGCCGCCCCAGTAGTCGATGCGCGCTAGCCGATGACACCAGGCGAGCGCGAAGCCGCCGCAGCACGCGCCGCCGCGCGAGCGATCCTGGGCGCGCGGCCCTTCGTCGTGCCGCGGCACCCGCCCGGCCTCTTCGAGCGGATCGCGACTGACGTCGGCCACTGGATCGTGTCGGCCGTCGGGTGGGTGGTCCACCAGTTCGACCGACTCCTCGCACATCCGGTGAATGCCGGTGCGCGGTCGCTCTTCGGCAGCTGGTCGTCGCTCGTGCTCGCGATCGTCGGAGCGCTCGTGGTCGCGGGCGCCGCCACGCTCGTCATCGTGCGGCGCCAGCACGCCAACCCCACTGCCCGATCAGCCGAGGCGGGCTCGCACGAGCACCACACGGCCCTCGCCGCGAGGCTCCTCGAGCAGGCGACCGCGGCCCGGCGCGCCGGCGACCTCGACGCGGCGCTCCGGCTCCGCTTCGCGGCGGGCCTCGAACGGCTCGAGTCCCGGGGACTGCTGTCAGAACGAGCGTCGCTCACGACGACCGCGCTCGCGAGCCGACTCGCCTCGACGACGTTCGACGAGATCGCCTCGGTGCACTCGCTCGTGGCCTACGGCGGGGTCCCCGCGTCCGCCGAGGACGTCGAGCTCGCCTTCTCGTCGTGGCCGCGCGTCGCCGACGAGGCCCGCCGATCGGTGGTCGCGCCGTGACGATGCTCGACGCCGGCCCTCGAGATCCCGACGTCGCCGACGTGCCGGGCTCGTTGCCCGAGAGCAACGACCAGCTGGCATCGAGCGGTCCGGTCGCCGTGTGGTCGCGGCTGCCGTGGATCGTGCGCGCGATCCTGCTCGCCGTCGTCGCGATCCTCGCGATCGAGTACATCTCGGGCTTCTACGGCTCGGTGGTCGGGCAGCGAACGGTGCCCGGGGTGCCGTCCAGCCCCTACGCGACAGGACCCGCAGGGACTGCGGCGTTCGTGACGCTCCTCAGCCAACGGGGCGACGCCGTCACCGTGGACAGCCAGCCCCTCGACGCGGCCGGCATCCCGCCGGGAGCGACGCTGGTCGTGATCGACCCGGCGCGCTGGACCGCGTCGGACCGGACCGTCGCCCGCTCGGTCGTGGCCTCGGGCGGCAAGGTGGTCTTCGTCGGCGCCGCGCCGAGCGCGCCGGGACCGTCGCTCGGACCTGGTGGCTCGGCCGCGCTCGAGGCGGTCGCGCCAGGCCCGGTCGTGCGCACGGTCTCCGGCGCACTGACCGAGGGCGTGGGATCGCTCGACGACGGGGTGGGGGTGCTGCGGACCGGGGGCGACGTGCGCCGCGACGTGGTGTGCGCGAATGGCACGGTCATAGCCGACGACGGTGGCGTCGTCTGGGTCGCCTCGAGCCTGCCGCTCCGCGACGCCAACCTTGCGTCGCTCGACGACGCCGCGCTTGCCTGGAACCTTGGCAAGCCCTTCGGCGGCCCGGTGGTCCTCGACGCGGCGGACATGGCCCCCGCGGCGATCTCGACGGGCCTGCGGGCCCTGCCGACGTGGGTGCAGGCGGCGCTCGTGCTGGCGCTGCTCGCCGTGCTCACCTGGATCGTCTCGGCGTCCCGGCGGTTTGGTCCGGTCGAGCGAGCGGCCCGCGCGGCCGCCCCCGCGAGGATCGGGTACGTCGACGCCATGGCGTCGCTGTTGAGCGCCACCGGCTCGGCGCACGTGCCGGCGGCGACCGCTGCACTCAGTGCCGACACGCGCCGGCTGCTCGTGCGCGTGCTCCACGTCGACGTGGCCGCCGCCGACGGGGACATCGACAAGGATGCAGAGGCGCGCGGCATCCCGGCGTGGGTGGTGCGCGCCGCGCTGGAGCGACCTGCCACGAGGGCGGCGGCACTCGAGGTGGGACGCGCGCACGCATGGCTGGCCGAGCGAAGGGACCTCAGATGACGCAGTTCGAGCCGGCGCACGCCGCGCGCACCGCGGCGCTCCGGGCTGCCGTGCACGCCGAGGTGGGCAAGGTCGTCGTGGGCCAGGGCGTGCTCGTCGACGCGACGCTCGTTGCCATGCTCGCGGGCGGCCACGTGCTCATCGATGGCCCGCCTGGCGTCGCCAAGTCGCTCCTCGCCGCCGCGATCGTCCGCGCGATGGGCCTCGAGGGTCGTCGCGTCCAGTTCACCCCGGACCTCTTGCCCTCGGACCTGACGGGCACGCTCACCATGCGCGGCAGCGAGTTCGTGTTCCGCCGCGGCCCCGTGTTCACCAACCTCTTGCTCGCCGACGAGCTCAACCGGACGCCGCCCAAGACCCAGGCCGCGCTCCTCGAGGCGATGCAGGAGCGACAGGTGTCCGTCGACGGGGTGAGCCATCCGCTGCCGGACCCCTTCGTGGTGCTCGCCACGCAGAACCCCATCGACTTCGAGGGCACCTACCCGCTCCCGGAGTCCCAGCTCGACCGGTTCCTGCTGCGCGTGGGGGTCCAGTACCCCTCCGAGGCCGACGAGCGCAAGATGCTCGCGCTGCGCCACCGCGGGGTCACCCCGTCGACGATCGACGACGTGACCGCGGTCGGCGATGCCGCCACGCTCCTCGCGGCCCGTGGCGACGTCGATCTGGTGCGGCTCGCCGACGGCGTCGGTGACTACCTCGTCGCGATCGTGCGGCGCACCCGTGAGCTGCCGAGCGTCGCGCTCGGGGCGAGCCCACGAGCGGCGGTCCACCTGGCCGCCGCGGCGAAGGCGACGGCGTGCATCTCGGGTCGCGACTACGTGACCCCCGACGACGTCGCGTCGCTTGCCGTGCCGGTCCTCGCGCACCGTCTCGTCCTCACCGCCGAGGCCGAGCTCGACCGGTTCTCCGCAGCCGACGCGATCCAGACCGCCGTGCGCACGGTGCCGGTTCCCCGCTAGGTGGCGACGATCGAGGTGTGCGCACCGTCGTTCCCGCGCCCGACCCTGCGCGTCGTGGCCGCCCTCGCCGTGGCGGCCGGCGTCGTCGCCGCACTGCGCCTCGCGCCCGCGGCCGCCGTCGCACTCGGGCTCGGGCTCGTGCTGTGCGTCGCGGTCGACGCCATCGCGGTGCGCCTTGCCCCCGTGCGCATCGACCTCGAGGTGGCACCGACGCTCGCCCTCGCGGCGAGCGTGCCGATCACCGTGACGGTCACGACGGCGGCGCGGGTGGTGCGGCTGCGCCAGCCCGTGCCACCCGAGCTGCGCGTGGAGCCCGCCGAGGTCAGCGCCGCAGGGCTCCGCGGCGTCCTCGTCGGGCGCCACCGGGGCACCCACGTGCTGGCGGGCGCGGTCGTCCGGCTCGCCGGGCCCCTCGGCCTCGCGACGGTGGACCGAGCGAGCCTGCACGCAGCGACGATCCGCGTGCTGCCCGACCTCCCGCGAGCCCGACGCCTCGCGGTGCGACGACGGGGCCGTGGCGCGGAGGGCGCGGCGGTGCGGCGCATGGGCATCGGGACCGAGTTCGAGTCGATCCGTGAGTACGACGAGAACGACGACGTGCGGTTCGTGAACTGGATGGCGACGTCGAGATCCGCGCGGCCGATGACGAACCGGTACCGCGTCGACGAGAACCGCGACCTCGTATGCCTCGTGGACACGGGCCGTCTCATGTGCGCGCCGGTCGGGGCGCTCACGAGGCTCGACGTCGCGCTCGACGCGCTGTGCGTGCTCGGCGTCGCCGCGGACGAGGCCGGCGACCGGGTGGGCGCGACGGCGTTCGCAGCGCGCCTCACCCGCCAGGTCGCCCCGAGGCGCAGGGGCACCGCGCACGTCGTCGAGGCCCTCTACGACCTCGAGCCGATCGAGGTCGAGAGCGACTTCTCGCTCGCCTTCCAGCAGGTGGCGGCCACGAAGCGCTCGATCGTCGTGGTCTTCACGGACCTGGCAGACCCCGCGGCGTCGCGAACGATCCTCGACGCCGTGCCGATCGTCGTCCGCCGTCACGAGATGATCGTCGCGACGACGCTCGACGAGGACCTGGTCCGAGCCGCGACGTCGATGACCGAGGACTACCACGACGTGCTGCGCGCGTCCGTCGCGCTCGAGCTGCTGGACGCCCATGGCACGGCGGTGCGCCAGGCGACGTCCCTCGGCGCCCAGGTGGTCGAGGCCGCGCCCGCGCAGCTCGGGCCCGCCCTCGTCACCGCCTACGCGCGGCTGAAGTCGCTCGCGAGGGTGTGAGGCCGCTCTCGCGCCGCGCGTCGTGCGGGGCGCCCGCGCACCACCACGGCGGACCAGAACGCCGTGCACAGCGCGAGGCCGAGGGCGAGCGCGGCAGGCAGCGAGAGGTCCCACGGGGTGATGAAGCCCTCGACCGTGCCGGCGCACACCAAAAAGACCATGACGCCGACGATCGCGGCGCCGATCCTCGGTGTCGCACCGGCGAGCGCCTCGGCGCGCGTGAGGCGCCCCGGGTCGATGAGCGCCCTCGCGATGCAGAGCCCCGCCGCGCCCGCGAGTGCGAAGCAGCTGAGCTCGAGCAGCCCGTGGGGGACGACGAGCCGGACGAACTGGGAGAACCCGCCCCCCTTCCACTCGAGCGTGCCGATGACGCCGAGCAGCGCGCCGTTGTAGGCGAGCGAGCACACCGTGATGACGCCGTAGGTGAAGCCGCCGACGACGACGAGGCACGCGACGATGATGTTGTTGACGAAGATCTCCGCGGCGAGCCCGCCCCGCGAGGCGACCGACACGCCGTAGAAGGCGCCCTTGGTGTGCACCGAGATGTGCGAGCCGCTCGGCAGCAGCCCCGCGGAGCTCGCGGGGTCCCACACTGCCCACAGCACGCCCAGGAGCACCGAGCCCGTGATCACCGCGATCGACAGCCACAGGAGCGACGACATGGCGCGGAGCTCGCGCCACAGCGTCCTCGAGAAGAACCGCCCGACCGACTCGCCGTGCGCCGCGCGCTCGTAGACGATGCCGCGGGCCCGGCCGACCAGGTCGGCCAGCTCCTCGGTGACCGGCTCGTAGGGGAAGGCTCGTCGTGCGAGCGCGAGGTCCGCGGCCGCGGCGCGATAGTGCTCGCCGAGCTCGAGCAGCTGGCCGGGGGTGAGCGTGGTGACGCCGCCCCGCGCTCGGCGCACCAGTGCGTCGAGCTCGCGCCACGGGGCTGCCCTGCTCGAGACAAAGCGTTCTAGGTTCATCGGGTGGACCTCGAGGATCGGTTCGTGACGGCCACGCCCGAGGGCGTGAGCATCGAGCTCGTGCTCGCCGGCGCGGGCTCGCGCGGTGTGGCCATCTTGCTCGACACGATGGCCCAAGGCGCGATCCTGTTCTTCGCCGGGGTCGTCTCGTCGATCACGTCCGCGGGCTCGTCGTCGAGCAGCCTCCTCGCCATCGGGGTCTTCTCGGTGTTCGTGCTGCTCGACGTGCTCGGCTACTTCGTCATCCTCGAGATGCTGAGCGGCGGGCGGTCCCTCGGCAAGCTCGCCGTCGGCCTGCGCGTGGTGCGCCTGGACGGACGCCCCGTCGGCTTCCTCGCGAGCCTCGTGCGCAACGTGGTCCGGCTCGCGGACTACCTGTTCTTGCTCCTTGGGCTGTGGATGATCCTTGCCACGAAGCGGCATCAGCGCCTCGGTGACCTCGCGGCGGGCACCATCGTCGTGCGCGAGCGCCGCGCGGCCTCGACGCGCCGCGCGGGCTCGCCGGGCGTCCTCGCCGGCGCCGAGGCGATGCTCGCTGCCCCGATCACCTCGGCCTTCGGGATCGCGCTCGACGCCTCAGGCTGGGACGTCTCGGCGGTGACGCCCGAGCAGATCGCCCTCGCTGAGCGCTTCTTGCGGAGCCGATGGGGCTACGCGCCGGGCCCGAGGGCGCGGCTCGCGGCACGCCTCGCGAACCTGATCGCCCCGAGCGTCGCTGGTGCGCCGCACGGCCTCGTCGCCGAGCAGCTCTTGGAGGGCGTCGTCGCGGCCAAGCGTGGCGGGGGATGGGTGCTGCCGTTCACGACGATGACGCCACCGCAACGAGTCCGCGGCACCCAGGCGCCGAGCTGGTGAGCTACCGCCGCTCGGCGAAGAACGCCGAGAGCACGCTCGCGCACTCCTGGGCGAGCACGCCCGTCGTGACCACGACCTCGTGGTTGAGCCGCGGGTCCGCCAGCAGGTTGTAGCGCGAGCCGACCGCGCCTGACTTGGGGTCCATGGCGCCGAGCACGAGCCGCTCGACGCGCGCGTTGACGAGCGCGCCGGCGCACATCGCGCAGGGCTCCAAGGTGACCACGATCGTCACGTCGTCGAGCCGCCAGCTCCCGAGCGTCGCGGACGCCGCCCGGAGCACGAGCAGCTCGGCGTGCGCGGTCGGGTCGCGAAGCCGCTCGCGCGCGTTGCCCGCGGTCGCGAGCACGCGGCCCGCGCGCAGCGCGACCGCGCCCACCGGGACGTCACCGCGGTCGCCTGCCTCGCGCGCCGCGATGATCGCGAGCCGCATCGCGGCGTCGTCGTCGACGGCGCCGTCGGCGTCCAGCTGGGTGGGGCACACGCGGAGGAGGTGGGATTTGAACCCACGGTGGGTTGCCCCACACACGATTTCCAATCGTGCCGATTCGGCCGCTCTCGCACTCCTCCTCGCCGATGAACGGCGCGCGCAGGCTACTCAATGGGCTCGTGGGCACCGACCTGGCGCACGGTAACGTGCACGACGACCGAGGTCCGAAGCGGTGGCCGGGTCCTGCGCGACGGGCGCCTGTGAACCGGGTCAGGGCCGGAAGGCAGCAGCTCTCAGCAGGTTGCACCGGGTGCCGCAGCCAGCCTGGCCATCGCTTCGGGCCCCGGTCACGTACCTGCCGCATAGCATCGAGCCGATGACTGCAGGGGGGTCCGCGTCGACGGCAGCCGACGGCGTCACCTCCCTCTATCGGCGGTTCCGACCCGCGACGTTCGCCGAGCTGCGCGGCCAGGACCACGTGGTGCGCGCGCTGCGCACCGCGGTCGCGTCGGACCACGTGGCCCACGCCTACCTGTTCAGCGGCCCTCGGGGCACCGGCAAGACCACCTCGGCGAGGCTGCTTGCCAAGGCGCTCAACTGCGAGCGTCCGAGCGACGGGGAGCCGTGCGGCACGTGCCACAGCTGCACCGAGATCACCCGGGGCACCTCGCTCGACGTCACCGAGCTCGACGCCGCGTCCACCAACGGCGTGGACGCGATCCGGGACCTCATCAACCACGCCGCGCTGGGCACGCCCGGCCGCTGGAAGGTCTACATCGTCGACGAGGTCCACATGCTCTCGACCGCGGCGGCGAACGCGCTGCTCAAGACCCTTGAGGAGCCGCCCAGCCACGTGGTCTTCGTGCTCGCGACCACCGACCCCCAAAAGGTCCTGCCGACGGTCAAGAGCCGGACCCAGCACCTCGAGTTCCGGCTGCTCTCCGGCGAGACGCTCCAGGGGCTGCTGCGCGACATCCGCGACGCCGCGTCCCTCGAGGTGCCCGACGACGCGCTCGACGCCGCGGTGCGCCGCGGGCACGGCTCGGCACGCGACGCCCTGAGCGCGCTCGACCAGGTGGCCGCGTCCGGGGACGCCGACGACGTCCGGCCCTCGTTCGACCAGCTCTTCGACGCGATCGCCGCCGAGCAGGTCACCGAGGTGATCACCGCGCTCTCGACGTTGCTCGCGGCGGGCTGGAGCGCCCAGCAGCTCGCGACCGAGGCGTGCAACGAGCTCCGCCAGGCGTTCTTGCTCCAGCTCGCGCCGGCAGTGGCGGAGGTCGCCGGTGCGGACCGCGAGCGGCTCGCCGCTCTCGGTGAGTCGCTCGGCCTCGCGCGGACCGTCCGGGCACTCGAGACGCTGGGGCGCTCGATGGTTGAGATGCGCGACGCGCCCGATCCCACCGTCGTCGTGGAGATCGCCCTCGTGCGGGTGGCCAAGCCCGAGCTCGACCCCTCGCCCGCCGCGCTCTTGGAGCGGCTCGAGCGGCTCGAGCGCGACGTCGCCACACCTGGCACGGCGCGCCCGGCGGGCGACGCGCCACCGCAGGGTCGCGCGCGCGCGCCGCTGGGCGAGCTGCGGCCCTCGATGCGTGCGCGCGACGGCTCGCCGCGGGCCGCCCGTCCGGCCCCGCCGGCGGCCCCGACCGAGCCCGCGGCGTCCGCCGAGGCGGCACCGGTTCGCGACGTTCCGCCGAGCGAGCCGCGCGCGGCGGCCGCCTTCGACCGCGACGCGCTCACCGTCGCGTGGGGCGACGTGATCCTGCCGACGCTCACCCCGATGGCGAGGGCGCTGTTCCAGTCCGGGCGCTTCACGGCCGTCGAGGGCACGACGTGCACCTTCGCCGTGGACAGCGAGGCACCGCTCGACCAGTACCAGCGCAAGCGCGTCGACGTCGAGGCCGCCCTCGCCGCGCACTTCGCGACACCGGTGAGCCTGCGCCTCGTCGTCGACGACGGGGCGCGACCCGCGCCGCGCACCAGGGCCGCACCGTCCGGCCCTGATCCCGCGACGGCCCCCATGGGAGAGCTCGACCTCGACGAGCTCGACGGCGGACCGGTGCACGCGACCGAGTCGGTCGCCGCGGCCCGGGTGCTCGATGCCTTCCCTGGTGCCACCGAGGTGCCCGCCTAGATGTACCCCCAGCCGCTGCGCGCGCTCATCGACGAGCTGGGGCGGCTGCCGGGCATCGGTCCCAAGTCCGCGCAGCGGATGGCCTTCTACCTGCTGCGCCAGCCCGACGAGGACGCGCGCCGCCTCGCGGGCGCGCTCGTCGAGATGCGCGAGCAGACCTCGCTGTGCGACGTGTGCTGCAACGTCGCGGACCGGTCAGGTCGGTGCGACACCTGCTCGGACACGAGGCGCGACACGTCGGTCATCTGCGTGGTCGAGGATCCTCGCGACGTCGTCGCGGTCGAGCGGTCAGGTGCGTTCCGCGGCACCTACCACGTCCTGCACGGCGCGCTCAGCCCGCTCGAGGGCGTCGGCCCCGACCAGCTGCGCATCGCCGAGCTCAAGTCGCGCCTCGCCGACGGCGGGGTGGCCGAGGTGATCGTGTGCACCAACCCGAACGTGGAGGGCGACGCGACCGCGATGTACCTGTCGAGGGAGCTCTCGGGCTTCGGCATCTCGATGACGCGACCCGCGAGCGGCCTGCCCGTGGGCGGTGACCTCGAGTTCGCCGACGACGCGACGCTCGGCCGAGCCTTCGACGGACGTCGACCGCTCGAGGGCTAGCAGCAGCTCGCTATCTCGAGAAGTAGATGGCGCAGGCCGTGCCCGCGAGGAGGCAGTAGACGCCGAACGGCCAGAGCGTCCTTGTCCGGAAGTAGCGCACGAGGAACTTGACCGACACCCACGCGGCGATCCCCGCGCAGATCGCCGCGACGACGGTCTGGGTGCGGATGCCGTCGCCGAGCGGGCCGGTGAGGTCGGACAGCTTCAAGAGCCCGGCGAGGAAGATCACCGGGGTCGCGAGCATGAAGCTGAACCTGGCCGCGTCCTCGTGGTCGAGGCCCTCGGTGATGCCCGCGACCATCGTCACGCCCGACCGGCTGATGCCGGCGAACAGGGCGAGGATCTGGGTGCTCCCGATCGCGGTTCCCCTCGTGAACGTGAGGGTCTCGAGCCTGCGGAACCCGCCCCCTGCGTCGTCGGGGACCGCCGCGTGCCGGCCCTTGGGCGTGCGCAGCCTGCCCTTGTTGGCGAGGGTGCGGCGCCGAACGAGCTCGCCGCCGATCAGGATCACGCCGTTGATCGCGAGGAACACCGATGCGGCGAAGGGCTTGGCGAACAGCACCCGCAGCCGGTGCTCGAAGACGAGGCCCACGATGCCGACGGGGATCGTCGCGAAGATGAGCAGCCAGATGAAGCGCTGGTCTGGTGAGTCGACGCGGCGCGTCCGCAGCGTTGCGAAGAACGCACCGACGAGGCGGACCCAGTCGCGCCAGTAGAAGGCGAGGAGCCCGACCGCGGTTCCCACGTGCAGCCCGACGATGAACGCGAGGTAGAAGCTCTCGGGCTGGGACTGCGCAGTCGAGAGGTCCGACCATCCGAGCAGCTGGGGGAGGATCACGCTGTGTCCGAGGCTCGAGACCGGGAAGAGCTCGGTCACCCCCTGCAAGAGCCCCATGACGATCGCGTGGAAGTACGAGAGGTGGTTCACCTGGTGGTGCAGGACAGGGAGCGTCAGGTGCCGCAGGGAGGTGCGCATGGACGTGTCACGCTACGTCCTAGGGCGCCGTAGTCCCGGGTTCTGGGAGACTCCGTCGGTGCGCCGGCTCGTCGTGGTCCGACATGCCAAGGCCCGGGGAAGCTCGCCGCGGGGTGACCACGGCCGCGAGCTCTCGACGCGCGGGCGTGCCCAGGCCTCGGCACTGCGCGCGTGGACCGAGCCGGGCCAGCTGCTCGCCGGGCTTCGCGGCACCGCCGCCGTCTCGGACGCCGCTCGGACGCTCGAGACCTTCGAGCTCGGCTTGGCCGGCAGCGCGGTGTGCGCGCGTGCGGTGGTCGACCCTGCGCTGTACAACGGGACGCGCGACGTCACCACGCGCGACGTGCTCGACGCGCTCGTGGGCGCGGACCCCGGCTACGGCGACCTGTTCGTGGTGTGCCACAACCCGACGGTCAGCTACCTCGTGTCGGACCTCGTCGGTGGCGGCGCGGCCGACGGCGCGCTGCGGGACGGATTTCCGATGTGCGGCGTCGCGATGCTCGCCTTCGACACCGACACCCCGACCGAGGGCGGCTGCGCCCTCGAGTTCTTCGGGGCTCCGGCGACGAACGAGCGCGCCAGCTAGCCGATGGTGCGCAGCACGGCTGCGTCGCCCTGTCCGCCGCCGCCGCAGAGCGCGACTGCCGCGGTCCCGCCGCCCCGACGGCGCAGCTCGAGCAGCGCGGTGAGCGCGAGGCGCGTGCCGGACATCCCGACGGGGTGGCCGAGCGCGATGGCGCCACCGTTGACGTTCAGCTTGGACTCGTCGAGCCCGAGCTCGTCCGCCGAGCACAGTCCCACCGCGGCGAACGCCTCGTTGATCTCGACGAGGTCGAGATCGCCGACGGCGATGCCAGCCTTGCGAGCCGCGACGTTGATCGCGTTCGCGGGCTGGGAGAGCAGCGACGCGTCCGGACCCGCGACCTGCCCGTAGGCGACGAGCTCGCCGAGCACGTCGAGGCCGGCTGCGGCGGCACGCTCCTTCGACATCACGATGACGGCCGCGGCCCCGTCGGAGATCTGCGACGCGTTGCCCGCGGTGATGGTCCCGTCCTTGGTGAACGCGGGTCGCAGCGCCGAGAGCGACTCGGCGGTCGTGCCCGGCCGGATGCCCTCGTCGGTGTCGACGACGATCGGGTCGCCCTTGCGCTGGGGGACGTCCACCGCGACGATCTCGGCGGCGAGCAGCCCGTTCTTGCTCGCCGCGGCGGCCTTCTCGTGGCTCGCCGCGCTGAAGGCGTCCTGGCGCTCGCGCGAGATCCGCCCGGCGTTGTGCTGCTCGGTCGACAGCCCCATCGCGCAGTGGTCGAAGGCGCAGGTGAGCCCGTCGAGCATCATCGAGTCGACGAGCGTGGCGTCCCCGATCCGGTAGCCGGCTCGCGCGCCCGGGAGGAGGTGCGGCGCCATCGTCATCGACTCCATGCCACCCGCGACGATCACCTCGGCCTCGCCGGCGCGGATGAGGAGGTCCGCGAGGTAGATCGTGTTGAGGCCCGAGAGGCAGACCTTGTTCACCGTCGTCGCGTGCACCGACATCGGCACGCCGCCCAAGACGGCGGCCTGTCGCGCGGTGATCTGACCCTGGCCGGCCCCGAGCACCTGGCCCATGAGCACCGCGTCGACCTCGTCGGGACTGACGCCAGCCCGCTCGAGGGCGGCGCGGATCGCGAAGCCGCCGAGCTGCATCGCCGTGAAGCCCCCGAGCGCGCCAGAGAGCTTCCCGATCGGGGTGCGTGCACCCGTGACGATCACCGATGTGGACACGGCAAACCTCCCTCGCGTCTGCGGAGACTCAACCTACTCGCCACGCTGACGCGCCCTCCTCGCCCACGAGGCGCGCGAGAACTCCGAAGTAACCTTCGCGCGATGACCGAGATCCTCGTGGCTGCACTTGCGGGCGCAACCGGCGACGAGTTGGCGGCACTCGAGCTGCCCGAGACCTACCGCGCGGCCTTCGTCCGACGCGAGGACGCCGCGATGTTCGAGGGTGTCGCGTCAGCCGACAAGGACCCGAGGGCCTCCCTGCACGTCGGCGAGGTCCCGCTGCCCGAGCTCGCGCCGGACGAGGCGTACGTGGCGGTGATGGCGTCGTCGATCAACTTCAACACCGTCTGGACGTCGATCTTCGAGCCGCTGGCGACGTTCGGGTTCTTGGACAAGCTTGCCCGCGAGTCGGTCTGGGGCGCACGGCACGCCCTCGACTACCACGTCGTCGGCTCGGACGCCGCCGGCGTGGTCCTGCGCGTCGGCTCGGCGGTCCGGTCGTGGCGACCCGGGGACAAGGTGACGGTGCACTGCAACTACGTCGACGACCAGGACCCGAGCGCCCACGACGACTCCATGCTCGCGGTCAACCAGCGGATCTGGGGGTTCGAGACGAACTTTGGGGGGCTGGCCGACGTCGCGGTCGTGAAGGCGAACCAGCTCATGCCGAAGCCCGCCCACCTCACCTGGGAGGAGGCCGCCGTCAACGCCCTGTGCAACTCGACGGCCTATCGCATGCTCGTCTCGCCGAACGGGGCGCCGGTGACCCAGGGCGACAACGTCCTCGTCTGGGGCGCGACGGGTGGCCTCGGGAGCTTCGCGGTGCAGTACGTGCTGAACGGCGGCGGGACGCCGGTCGGCGTCGTGTCGAGCGCGGCGCGCGTCGCGCTGCTCCACGAGCTCGGCTGTCAGCACGTCCTCGACCGCGCGGAGCGCGACTATCGGTTCTGGGCCGACGAGCACACTCAGGACGAAAAGGAGTGGCGCCGCTTCGGCCAGGACATCCGTGCGCTCGTCGGCGAGGACCCCGACATCGTCTTCGAGCACCCCGGGCGCCAGACGATGGGCGCGAGCGTCTTCGTCTGCAAGCGTGGCGGCACGGTCATCACCTGCGCGGCCACGACCGGCTACATGATCGAGTACGACAACCGGCACCTCTGGATGAAGCTGAAGTCGATCAAGGGGAGCCACTTCTCGAACTACCGCGAGGCCTGGCACGCCAACCAGCTCATCTGCGAGGGCAAGATCGTTCCGCCGCTCGCCGCGGTGTACCCGCTCGAGGACGTGGGCGCCGCCGCGCTCCTCGTCCACCAGAACCGCGCCGAGGGCAAGCTCGGGGTGCTGTGCCTCGCGCCCACCGAGGGCCTCGGGATCGACGATCACGAGCTGCGAGACCGCGTGGGCGAGGAGCGGCTCACGATCTTCCGGCGCCACCACGGAGCGAAGGAGTGAGCGACCAGCTCCTCACCGAGATCGATCACGTCGCCATCGCGGTGCGCGACCTCGAAGCGGCGGTCGCCTGGTACGCCGACGTGCTGGGGGCGGCGGTCGTGCACCGCGAGGTCGTCCACTC
This sequence comes from Acidimicrobiaceae bacterium, assembly GCA_003162395.1. Classification (GTDB taxonomy): domain Bacteria; phylum Actinomycetota; class Acidimicrobiia; order Acidimicrobiales; family RAAP-2; genus Palsa-459. The sequence goes on along the minus strand of PMON01000016.1, from coordinate 17,433 downwards.
CGACGGCGTCGAAGAGGCGCTCATCGCCGTCGCGGAGTCCTACGTCCAGCTCCTCACGCCCACGACGGACTCCTCGCCGGTCGCCCGCTTCCTCGCGTCGCGTGGCGAGGGGCTGCACCACGTCGCCTACCGGGTCGCGGACTGCGCCCGGGCGCTCGAGGCCGTGAAGGCCTCGGGCGCGAGGGTCGTGGACCAGGTCCCGAGGCCAGGGTCTCGGGGGACGACCGTGGCATTCGTGCACCCGTCGGCGTCCTTCGGCACGCTCATCGAGCTGGTCCAGGCGAACCCGTAACTCACCGACACACGATCGGTAGCCTCGGTCCCATGGAGCACTCCATGGAAGAACGCCTGAAGGACCTCGAGCGTCGCCGCGAGGAGGCCCGCAGCGCCGGCAGCGCCCACGCGATCGAGCGGCAGCACGACAAGGGGAAGCTCACTGCTCGCGAGCGGCTCGAGTACCTGCTCGACGAGGACAGCTTCGTCGAGCTCGACATGCTCGCGCGCCACCAGGCCCACGGGATGGGCCTCGAGGACTCGCGCCCCTACACCGACGGGGTCATCACGGGCTTCGGGACGATCGACGGGCGCAAGGTGTGCGTGTTCTCGCAGGACTTCACCGTCTTCGGTGGCGCCCTCGGCGAGACCTTCGCCGCCAAGATCCACAAGGTGATGGACCTGTCCGAGTCGCTCGGCGTGCCGATCATCGGGCTGAACGACGGTGCGGGCGCGCGCATCCAAGAGGGCGTGAGCGCGCTGCACTCCTACGGCGGCATCTTCGTGCGCAACGCGCGGGCCTCGGGCGTCGTCCCGCAGGTCTCAGTCATCCTGGGGCCGTGCGCGGGGGGCGCGGTGTACTCGCCCGCGCTCACCGACTTCGTGTTCATGGTGAAGGACAGCTCGCACATGTTCATCACGGGCCCCGACGTGGTGAAGACCGTGACCGGCGAGGACGTGACCCTCGAGCAGCTCGGCGGCGCGCTCACCCACGCGACGCGCTCGGGCGTCGCCCAGTTCGTGTACCCCGACGAGAAGAGCTGCCTCGACGAGGTGCGCTACCTGCTGAGCTTCCTGCCGTCCAACAACCTCGAAGAGCCACCGCGCACGCTGGCCACGGACCCGGCCGACCGGCCGTGCGGCGAGCTGCGGACGCTGCTGCCGGACTCCTCGAACCAGCCCTACGACATGAAGAGGGTGGTCAGGGCGGTCGTCGACGACGGCGACTACATGGAGGTGAACGCGAACTGGGCGATGTCGATCACGTGCGGCTTCGCCAAGATCGACGGGCGGCCCGTCGGGATCGTCGGCAACCAGCCCGCGCACCTCGCCGGCGTGCTCGACATCGACTCCTCGGAGAAGGCCGCGCGGTTCGTGCGGACGTGCGACGCGTTCAACGTGCCGATCATCGCCCTGGTCGACGTGCCGGGCTTCATGCCGGGCACGGACCAGGAGTACGGCGGGATCATCCGCCACGGCGCAAAGCTCCTCTACGCGTTCTGCGAGGCGACCGTGCCGAGGATCCAGCTGATCACGCGCAAGGCCTACGGCGGCGCCTACGTCGTCATGAACTCGAAGTCGATCGGCGCGGACCTCGCCTTCGCGTGGCCCACCGCCGAGCTCGCCGTCATGGGCTCCCAGGGTGCCGTCGAGATTGTCTATCGGCGCGAGCTCGCCGACGCCGACGACCCCCCGTCGCGGCGCGAGGAGCTGATCGACGAGTACGCCGAGCGCTACGCGAACCCCTACCTGGCCGCGGAGCGCGGCTTCATCGACGACGTCATCGACCCGGCCGACACGCGCCGGCTGCTCGCCTCGAGCCTCGAGATGCTCTCGACCAAGCGCGAGGACCTGCCCAAGCGCAAGCACGGGAACATGCCGCTGTGACGACGGGGCTCCGCGCGAGGCCCCGCGTCCCCGACGACGTGCGCGCCGCGATCGACGCGGCGATCGAGCAGCTCATCGCCGCGTCGCCGGGCAGGCAGGCGCCACCTTCCACGTGGCGGTTCTCGGGGCGCTGGTTCAGCGCGCACCCGATCCGAGGGCGCAGCCGACCAGGCTGACTCACGCCGTGGCGGGCACCTCGGAGCGCCGGCGCTCGGCGGCGAGGTCGACGAGCCGGTCCATGATCGTCGCGAGCTCGAAGTCCTTCGGGGTGAACACCGCGCGCACGCCGAGGTCGAACAGCACCTCGGCGTCGTCGGCCGGCACGATGCCGCCGACCACCACGCGTGCGCTCACGTTCGCCTCGATGAGCAGCCGGAGGATCTCGGGGACGAGCGCCAGGTGCGCGCCCGACAGGATCGACAGCCCGACGACGTCGACGTCCTCGTCGCGCGCCGCGGCGACGATCTCGGCGGCCGTCAGCCGGATGCCCTGGTAGACGACCTCGAAGCCCGCGTCGCGCGCGGCGACGGCGATCTGCTCGGCCCCGTTCGAGTGCCCGTCGAGCCCGGGCTTGGCGACGAGCAGCCGTGGCGGCCCGCCGTAGGTCTCGGCGAGCTCGCGCGCCCGTGCGGCCACGGCCTTGAGGGACTGGCGCGGCATGCGCGCGGACCCGACGCCGGTGGGGGCGCGGTACTCGCCGAACACCTCGCGCAGCGCGCCCGCCCACTCACCGGTGGTGCCCCCCGCGACCGCGAGTGCGATCGTCGGGACCATGATGTTGTCCTGCGCGCCGTGGCCCGCGGCCACGCGGCGAAGCTCGTCGAGCGCCTCGTCGACCGCAGCTTGGTCGCGCGAGGCGCGCCACGCCTCGACGTCGCGCAGCAGCGCGGCCTCGACGCTCGGGTCGACGGTGAGGATCGACGCCGCGGCGTCGCCACCGAGCGGTGAGCCCGCAGCCTCGGCGAAGCAGTTGACCCCCACGACACGCTGCGCGCCGGTCTCGATCGCGGCGATCCGGGCGGTCTGGCTCGAGACGAGGCGCCGCTTCAGCTCTTCGATGGCCGAGAACGCCCCACCGCGGTCGAGCACGTCGTCGAGCTCGGCCTGGGCGGCGTCGATCAGCTCGGCGGTCTTCGCCTCCATCACGAGCGAGCCCGCGAAGAGGTCCGGGTACTCGAGCAGGTCCGTCTCGAAGGCGAGCACCTGCTGGATGCGCAGCGACCACTGCTGGTCGGCCTGGCGGGGGAGGCCGAGCGCCTCGTTCCACGCGGGCAGCTGGACGGCGCGCGCACGCGCGTCGGCCGACAGCGTGACGCCGAGCAGCTCGAGCACGATGCGCTGGACGTTGTTCTCGGGCTGCTGCTCGGTGAGGCCGAGCGAGTTGACCTGGACGCCGTAGCGGAAGCGGCGCTGTGCGGGCTCCGAGACGCCGTAGCGGTCCCGACAGATCCGGTCCCACATCGCCGTGAACGCACGCATCTTGGCGGTCTCCTCGACGAAGCGGATCCCCGCGTTGACGAAGAAGCTGATCCTCCCGACGACGTCGTCGAAGTCGTCGTCGTCCACCTTGCCCGACGCGCGCACCGCGTCGAGGACGTCGATCGCCGTGGCGAGGGCGTAGGCGATCTCCTGGACGGGGGTCGCACCGGCCTCTTGCAGGTGGTAGCTGCAGACGTTGATGGGGTTCCACCTCGGCACGTTCGCCACCGTGTAGGCGATGGTGTCGACCGTGAGCCGCTTGGAGGCCTCGGGCCCGAAGATGTAGGTGCCGCGGCTCAGGAACTCCTTCACGAGGTCGTTCTGGGTCGTGCCCTGCAGCACGGCGGGGTCGACGCCGCGCCGCTGCGCCATCGCGACGTAGAGCCCGAGCAGCCACGGCGCGGTCGCGTTGATCGTCATCGAGGTGTTCATCGCCTCGATCGGGATGTCCTCGAACAGCCGCTCCATGTGCCCGAGGTGCGCGACGGGCACGCCGACACGGCCGGCCTCGCCCTTGGCCGCGGGGTGATCGGGGTCGTAGCCGGTCTGGGTGGGCAGGTCGAAGGCGATCGAGAGGCCGGTCTGGCCCTGGGCGAGGTTCGTGCGGTACAGCTCGTTGCTGGCGGCCGCGGACGAGTGCCCCGAGTACGTCCGCATCAGCCACGGTGCGGCTCGCTCGGTCACGTCGCCTCCTCGGGGTCCCTAGCGACGGTAGTCGTAGAACCCGTGGCCGGACTTTCGTCCGAGCCGCCCGGCCGCGACCAGTCGCCGCAGCATCGGCGCAGGCAGGCTGGACGCGTCGCCGCCCTCCTGGTGGAGCGCCTCGAGGATCGCGAGCGACGTGTCGAGACCGACCAGGTCGAGCAGCGCGAAGGGGCCCATCGGGAACCCGCAGCCGCCCGTCATCGCCGTATCGATCCCCTCCATGGTGGCCACCCGTGCCTCCAGGAGTCGCATCGCGTTGTTGAGGTACGGGAAGAGCAGCGCGTTGACGACGAAGCCCGCTCGGTCCTGCACCTCGACGGCCTCCTTGCCGCAGGCCGCGATGAAGTCGTGGACCACTGCGATGGTCTCCACACAGGCGGTGATCGGGACCACGACCTCGACGAGCCGCATCACCGGGGCGGGGTTGAAGAAGTGGACGCCGCAGACGAGCTCGGGGCGCGAGGTCTCCATGGCCAGCTCGACGACCGGGAGGGTCGACGTGTTGGTGGCCAGGATGGCGTCGCGCCTGGTCAGACGGTCGAGCTCCATGAAGAGCTGCTTTTTGACCCCCAGGTCCTCGACGATGGACTCGATGACGAGGTCGCACTCCGCGAGGTCCTCGAGCTCGCCGGTCGGGGTGACCCGGGCGAGGATCTCGGCCGCGTCCTGCGGCGTGCGCTTCTCTTTTTCGACCTGACGCGCGAGCGACTTCTCCAAGAGCGCGACCAAGCCCTCCGCGGTCGCGGTCGAGCGGCTCCGCACCACCACCTCGCAGCCGGAAGAGGCGGCCACCTCCGCGATGCCGAGTCCCATGGTGCCCGAGCCGACGACGCCGACGCGCTTGATGGTCACGGCACGATCGTACTGGCCGGTAACCCAACGCGAAATGGCTACGGCGCGATGATGAGCAGGCTCGAGGTCGCCGTCGCCACCTCGCGTCCCTGTGCGTCAACGACGCGTCCCTCAGCGAACCCCACGCGACGGCCGACCTTCGTCGCGATCCCCGTCGCGCGCAGCTCGCCGGAGTCGACCGTGACCGCGCGCAGGTAGCTGACCGACAGGTCGATCGAGGTATATGACGCACCTGGGTCGAGCGTCGAGTGCACCGCGCAGCCCGTGACCGTGTCGAGCAGCGCGCACACGAGCCCGCCGTGGACGACGCCGAGGGGGTTGTAGGTGGACCCGTCAGGCTCGCACGCAAAGACGACGCGCCCGACGCCGACCTCGACGATGCGGAACCCGAAGACCGACGCCATGGGCGGCGGCGCGATCACCCCGTCGCGGATCGCCTCCAAGAACGCCGTGCCGCTGCGAGGCTCGGCGTGCAGGGCCGCGGGCTCGTACCACGTGATCGTTCGGTGCCGCGGCGCGCCCACGCCGCCCGTGCCGCCTCGGACGTGGTCGTCGTCTCGATCATCGCGTCACTGCGGCGGCTGGGGCCGCGACGGCGCTGGCGCTCGCGCGCGCGGCGCTGCGCCGTGGGAGCAGGAGGCAGACGAAGCCCGAGAGGACCGTCATCGCCGCGCCGAACTCCCAGAGGTGCCGGAACGAGGCGAGCGGGGGCACGGCGCTCGAGCCGAGGATGACGACGAGCAGCGCGACGCCGACGGAGCCGCCGACCTGTCGCGCGGTCTGGTTGACCGCGCTGCCCACGGAGAACCGCTCCGGCGCGAGGCTCGAGACCGCCGTGGCGCCGAGCACCGGGAACGTGAGCCCGATGCCGAGTCCGACGAGCAGGGTCGAGGGAAGCCACACCGCGAGGTAGTCGGGGCGCAGGCCGACGCGAAGCGCGTAGAAGAGGAGGCCTGTCGCGAGCACGCCCGAGCCGCACAGCAGCACAGCGCGGAACCCGATGCGGCTCGCGAGCCGACCGGCCGAGGACGACACGCACGCGACGACGAGGGGCCCGGGGGTCACCGCGAGTCCCGCGTCGAGCACGGTGTAATGCCACACGCCCTGGAGGAACAGGATGTTCCCGAGGAGCATGCCGAAGAAGCCGACCGCGTAGAGGATCATCGCTGCGTTCGCGACCGAGAACGTGCGGCTCGTGAAGAGGCGCAGGTCGAGCACCGGCTCGGGGTGCCGCGCGCAGCGCACCGCGAAGGCGACGCCGACGAGCACGAAGGCCGCCATGCAGCCGAGCGTGCCCGGCGTGGCCCATCCCCACGTCGGACCCTGGGTGAGGCCGAGGACGAGCGCGCCGAGCGCGCCGCAGACGAGCAGCGCGCCCAGGTAGTCCGGCGCAGCCCTCGTCGCGTCGGCCTCGGTTCTCGGCAGCACGGCGCGGCCGGCGATCCACGCAGCCACACCGATCGGCACGTTCACGTAGAAGACCCAGCGCCACCCGCCTGCAGTGACGAGCAGCGCACCGAGCGTCGGGCCCGTCGCGACCGCGAGGGCGCCGACCCCCGCCCATCGCGCGACGGTGACCGTGCGCTTGGCGAGCGGGACCGAGGCAAGCAGGAGCCCGAGCGACGACGGCAGCATCGCCGCGGCACCGAAGCCCTGGACGATGCGGCCCGCGATCAGGAGCGGCAGCGACGGCGCGACGCCGCAGAGCGCAGAGGCGAGGCAGAAGACCCCGAGCCCCACGAAGAACACGCGTCGCGCGCCAAGTCGGTCTGCGGTGCGGCCGGCGACGACGAGCAGCGCGCCGAAGGCGATCGCGTAGCCGGTGATCACCCAGGACAGCGAGGCGCGCGAGTCGTGGGGGAACGAGCTCTGGAGCGCGTGGAACGCGATGTTGACGATCGACAGGTCGAGCGAGGCCATGAACGCCCCGAGGGCGGTCACCACGAAGATGGCGGTCGTTCGCTCCGTGGTCGCTCGCAGCACGAGGGGTTCTGTCATGAGACGGACCCTAGCGGTGTGCGTTCTGTCATGCAACTGACTAGGGTGGCGCCATGGAACGGAAGAGCTTCGCCGAGATGGACTGCTCCGTGGCCCAGTGCCTCGAGGTGGTGGGCGAGTGGTGGAGCCTGCTCATCGTGCGCGACGCGTTCCTCGGGGTCACGCGATTCGACGAGTTCCAGCGCCGGCTCGGGATCTCGCGGAACGTGCTGCACCAGCGCCTGGATCGGCTCGTCGACGCCGGCGTCCTCGTCAAGGTGCCCTACTCGACGAAGCCGCCGCGCTCCGAGTACCGCCTCACGCCGCGCGGCAAGGACCTCTGGCCGGTGCTCACCGCGATGCGCCAGTGGGGCGACCAGCACGCCGCTCCGAACGGGCCACCGGTCAGCGTCGTCCACACCGCGTGCGGGTCGTCCGCGCCGATCGACAACGTGTGCTCGTCGTGCGGCGCGCGCGTGACCGCTCGGGACGTGGCGGTCGTGCCCGGTCTGGGTCGCCCGGACGGCGGGGTGCTCGGACGGCGCACGCGCGCTCGCGCGACGCGTGCCTAGAGGTCGCCGTCAGTCCTGCTCGTCGATCGTGACCGACTCGATCACGACTCGTTCTTGTGGCTTGCCTGATGACGTGCCGATCGCATCGATCGCAGCGACCACGTCGAGGCCCGAGACGACCTTGCCGAACAGCGAGTACTTGGGCGGCAGCGCCGCGCCCTGGGGTCCCGAGATGACGAAGAACTGGCTCCCGTTCGTGTCGGCGCCCGCGTTGGCCATGGCGAGGGAGCCCAGCTCGTAGCGGCCGGGCTTGGGCAGCTCGTCGTTGAAGCGGTAGCCCGGCCCGCCGGTGCCCGTGCCGGTGGGATCGCCGCCTTGGAGCACGAAGTCGGGGATCACGCGGTGAAAGACGATGCCGTCGAAGTAGTGCCACCTGGCCAAGAACACGAAGTTGTTCACCGTGACGGGCGCGGCGATCGGGTCGAGGGCGATCGTGATCGCTCCCTTCGACGTCGTCATCGTCGCCGTGTAGCGCCTCGCGGGATCGATGACCATGGGCGGCGGCCCGTCAAAGGCCGTTGCGCGTGGGCTCGACCCGTCGTGATTGGGGACGTCCGGCATGTGGTCTCCTCGTGTCGTGGTGCGTCGCGCAGGGTTCGCCTCGCCGTCGTGCCGCCAGGCAGGCGTTGCTAGGCGGTGGGGCCGATGATCGTGACCTTGAGTATCCGGTGCGTCACCAAGGGCGGCACCCCGCCGGCAGAGCTCGACGGATTGCCCTGCCCGTTGATCACCGCGACGATGCCGAGCCCCTTGGTCACCGTGCCGAAGAGCGAGTAGGTCGGTGGCAGGGCCTCACCAGAAGGACCCGTGACGACGAAGAACTGGGAGCCGGCGGTGTGCGGCGCCGTGGCACCAGACGGCAACGAGTTGGCCGCCATCGCGACGCCGCCGACGGGGTACTGGTACTGGCTGTTGGAGGTCTTCTCGGGCCACTCGTCGGCGATCGTGTAGCCCGGCCCGCCGCTGCCCGTGCCGGTCGGGTCGCCGGACTGGTTCATGAACAGCGGGATGACCCGATGGAAGATCACGCAGTTGTAGTAGCCGTGCCGCGCGAGGAACACGAAGTTGTTGACCACGATCGGGTCGTCCTTCGCGTCGAGGGAGATCGTGAAGCTCCCGAGGTCGGTCTTGACGACCGCGCTGTAGGTGGCCGAACTCGAGATCGTCATCGTCGGCGACGCCGCCCATGTCAGCTTGTTGACGCGCGTTGCCGTCGCCGTGGGGCACCCCGCAGCGACGGCGATCGCGTTGGCGCGGTTCTGTGCGGCCTTGACCTGTGGGGTGGTCAGCTTCTCTTGGGCCGTGACGATCTTCGCGAGCTTGGCGTTGGTCGCCAACGTCGCGGCGATCTCCTGGCTGGTGACCTGTCGCACCGCGGGAGGCGCGGCCTTGGCCTTCGAGGGTCCCGCGATCTTGTAGGCGGTGTAGCCCACGATCGCGGCGATCACGACGACGATCACCCCCCGCCGGATGAGCTGGCGGCGCCGATGCACCTTTCGCTGCGCCTCAAGACGCTTCTGACGGCCTTCCTTCTGGCGCTGTCGCTTCTCGGTTGGCACGGCGCGGAATACTAACCCCGCATGCCGCTCTGACCTCGAGGCTCACGGAGCACGAAGGGCGAGTCGGTAGTTTTCTGTCCGTGGGACTCGTCGTGCACAAGTACGGGGGCACCTCCCTCGGCGACGCCGACCGGATTCGCGCCGTTGCCGACCACATCGCCCGGACTCGGCGAACGGGCGACGACGTCGTCGTCGTGGTCTCGGCAATGGGCAAGACCACCGACGACCTGCTCCGGCTCGCCAACGACGTCTCCTCGGTCCACCCGCCGCGAGAGCTCGACATGCTGGCGACCGTGGGGGAGCGGATCTCGATGGCACTGCTGTGCATGGCGCTCGCGGACCGGGGCGTCCAGGCGACCTCGTTCACCGGCAGCCAGGCGGGGATCATCACCGACACCGACCACACGCGGGCGAAGATCGTCGACGTCCGCCCCGATCGCCTCCTGGCGGCCCTCGCGCTCGGGCAGGTGCCGGTCGTGGCGGGCTTCCAGGGCGTGTCCACTGACCGCGACGTGACGACGCTCGGCCGCGGCGGCTCCGACGTCACCGCCGTCGCCCTCGCCGCCGCTCTCGGAGCGAGCGTCTGCGAGATCTACACGGACGTGACCGGCGTGTTCAGCGCCGACCCTCGCGTCGTCCCGAGCGCACGACGCCTCCCCAAGGTGAGCTTCGACGAGATGCTCGAGATCGCCGCGAGCGGCGGCCGTGTCCTCATGCTGCGCTCCGTCGAGTACGCGAAGACACACTCGGTCCGGCTGCACGTGCGGTCGAGCTTCACCTGGGAGCCCGGGACCTGGATCGCAGAAGAGGAGCCAGCGATGGAACAGGCAATCGTGAGCGCGGTGACCGATGACACGAGCGAGGCGAAGGTGACGGTCCAGGGCGTGCCCGACCGCCCCGGCATCGCCGCGCAGCTGTTCGGCACCATCGCCGAGCGCTCGATCAACGTCGACATGATCGTGCAGAACACCTCGGATGCCGGGTTGACCGACATCTCCTTTACGGTCGCGCGCGAGGACCTCGCCGCGACCATGGCCGTGTGCCGGGAAGTCGCCCCCGCGCTCGGGGCCGCCGGCGTCTCGAGCGACGACGGGATCGGACGGGTATCGCTCGTGGGTGCGGGCATGAAGTCGCACCCGGGGGTGACGGCCCGGATGTTCCGGACGCTGGCCGAGGCGGGCATCAACATCGAGATGATCTCGACGTCGTCGATCCGGATCTCCTGCGTGATCCGCGCGGATCGCGTGGAAGAGGCGGTGCGCTCCCTCCACGGTGCGTTCGAGCTCGGAGCCGCGTCGTAGGCTCGGTGCAATGCGCGTCGGTGTCGTCGGTGCGACCGGCCAGGCGGGCTCGGCGATGGTGGCGATCCTCGAGCAGCGGGACTTCCCGCTCGACGAGCTGCGCCTCTACGCCTCGGCGCGCTCCGTCGGGCGCGAGGTGCGCTTCAAGGGTCGGACCCTTCGCCTCGAGGACGCGGCGGGGGCGAGCACCTCTGGGCTCGACCTCGTCTTCATGGCCGCGGGCGCGTCCACGTCGCGTGCGCTCGCCCCGCGGCTCGCGGCCGGCGGGGCGATCGTGATCGACAACTCGTCGGCGTGGCGGAGCGATCCCGACGTCCCCCTCGTCGTCGCCGAGGTGAACGCCCACGCCCTCGGCTCGATCCCGAAGGGGATCGTCGCGAACCCGAACTGCACGACCATGGTCGCGATGCCGGTGCTCAAGCCGCTCCACGACGCGGCGGGCCTGCGGTCGATCATCGTGTCGACCTACCAGTCGGTGTCGGGATCGGGCCGAGACGGCGTCGCCGAGCTCGCGGGCCAGCTCGCCGCGACGTGGTCGCGCGCCGCGGAGCTCGCGATCGACGGCACCTCGCTGGATGCCGGTCCGCACGTGAAGTTTCCCACGACGATCGCGAACAACGTCATCCCGCTCGCCGGTGCGATCGTCGACGACGGGGCCCTCGAGACCGACGAGGAGCACAAGTACCGCAACGAGTCGCGCAAGATCCTCGAGCTGCCCGACCTCGTGGTCTCGTGCACGTGCGTGCGGGTCCCGGTCTTCACCGGGCACTCGGCATCGATCACCGCCTCGTTCGCCCAGCTCCTGACCGTCGCCGAGGCGACCGAGGTCCTGCGGGCCGCGCCAGGCGTGGAGCTCCGTGAGCTGCCAACGCCGCTCGCCGCTGCCGGCACGGACCCGAGCCTCGTGGGCAGGATCCGCTCGTCCGAGGCCGTGGCGAACGGCCTCTCGCTCTTCGTGGTGGGCGACAACCTGCGCAAGGGGGCCGCGCTCAACGCGGTCCAGATCGCCGAGGCCCTCGCGGCGGCCTGACGCGCCGCCGGATCAGTCGACCAGCGACCGTCCTGGCTGGCGCCTCGCGAGGTTGACCGCGTGGTCGCCGAACCGCTCGTAGAAGCGGCCGACCATCGCGACTTCGACGGCGACAGGAACGGGCATCGAGCCTGAGACGAGTTCGCCCGTGAGGCTCACGTGGAGCTCGTCGAGCTCATCGTCGAGCTCTTCGACCGCGTCGAGGCTCCCCTTTGTCGACGAGCTGACGCTGTCGGTCGCGGCGCGCCAGATCGTGGCGGCCACCTCGCCCATGCGCTCGATGAGCCCTCGTGCCCGCGGGCTCATCTCCTGGCCGAGTCCGCGCGCCGCGCGACGGGCGATGTGCGCGGCGAGATCGCCATTGCGCTCGAGCTCAGGAAGGGTGCGCACGAGCGAGACGAGCCGGCGTCGGTCCGACGGGGTGCCCGCGCCGAGCTCGAGCGCCCGGGTGACCTCGGCGACGAGGCCGTTCACGAGCTCGTCGATCACCTCGTCGTCGCGGACGAGGTTCTTCGCGAGCTCCCGATCGACGCCGAGCAGCGCGTGCGTCGCGCCCGCAATCGCCTCCCCCACGAGGGCCCAGACGCGGACGATCTTGGCCTCGAACGCCGCGTCGAAGGTCGGGTGCTGGCTCGTTGGGGGCACGTCAAGTGGGAGGTGGTTGCGATGCACGCGTCGAGTCACACCCCGACGCTAAACCCCAGGTGACGTCGCGGTGCCTGCGTACGATGGCAAGTGGGCCTGCTCGAGAGGAGACGCGTGGTGCTTGGCGTACTGCTCGCAGCAATCGGGGGCCTCGTGGTCGGGGCCGCGGTGACCGCGATGGCCCTGCAGCGCCGCGCGTCGACGGACCTCGCGAACCTGGCGGTGGCGGACCGCGTCGCCGACGAGCTCGAGCGCACGCGGGCCGAGCTGGTGGCCCAGCGGTCAGCGGCGAGCGAGCTGCGCGAGGAGCGCGCCCGGCTCACCGCCCAGGTCCAGGCCGCCGAGGCCTCGATCGAGCGCGAGCAGACCCGCCTCGACATGGAGCTCGATCGGCTCCATGAGGCGTTCGCCGCGCAGTCCCAGACCGTGATGGAAAAGGTGGTCCACCAGCTGTCCGAGCAGACCGGGCGCCACGGCGAGGAGCGGGACCGGACGCTTCGTGCGGCGATCGGTCCCGTGGCCGACCTCCTCATCCGCTTCGAGCAGCACGTGAACGAGGTCGAGAAGGAGCGCAAGGAGGCCTACGGCAACATCACGAGCCAGGTCGACTTGCTGCGACGATCACAAGAACAGCTCACCGTCGAGACGCGGAACCTCGTGACCGCGCTGCGCCGGCCACAGACGCGCGGCCGATGGGGGGAGCTGCAGCTCCGCAAGGTCGTGGAGATGGCGGGCATGGCCGAGCACTGCGACTTCGACGAGCAGGTGACGGTGCACACCGACGAGGACGTGCTCCAGCGGCCGGACCTCGTCGTGCACCTCCCCGACGGCGCCGAGGTCGTCGTCGACTCCAAGGTCCCGCTGTCGGCCTACCTCGACGCCATCGAGGCGCCCGACGACGAGACGCGGACGCGCGAGCTGCGGACGCACGCGAGCCAGGTCCGAACCCACGTCCAGAAGCTCTCGTCGAAGGAGTACTGGAAGCAGTTCTCGCGATCGCCCGACTTCGTCGTGTGCTTCGTGCCGGGTGACGCGCTCTTGTCGGCCGCCTTCGAGGCTGACCCGACGCTCACCGAGTACGCCCTGTCGAACCACGTGCTGCTCACGGGGCCGACCGCGCTCATCGCGCTGCTCCAGACCGTGTCGTACGGGTGGCGCCAGGAGCGACTCGCGCGGCACACCGCCGAGATCCAAAAGCTGGCGGAGCGCCTCTACGAGCGGCTTGGCAAGTTCGCGAGCCATCTCGCAAAGCTGCGCGGGTCGCTCGACCATGCGGTCGGCTCGTACAACGACGCGGTCAACTCGCTCGAGCGCCGCTTGCTCCCCACGGCACGGCAGCTGCGGGCGCTCGGCATCGGCGAGGCAAGCGGCGATCTCGAGCTGCCCGAGGCGATCACGACCATGCCGGTCACCGCTGGTGCACCAGAGTTAGAGGTGATCGACCTCGTCGCGCGCGAGGTCGACGTGCCCTAAAACCACCCTTGGCCTGTGGCTCATGTAGGGTTTTCGCCGCAACGGACCCGACGATCGGGTCACTCGTTCAAGCCAGGAGACTCACGTGCGCATCCTCGTCCTCGGAGCTGACGGCTACCTCGGTTGGCCGACTGCCTTGTACCTGTCGAACAAGGGCCACGAGGTGGGCGTCGTGGACAACTTCGCGCGCCGCCAGTACGACTATGAGATGGGAGTCGACTCCCTCGTCCCGATCGCCCAGCTCCAGCGCCGCGTCCAGGTCTGGAAGGAGGTCTCGGGCAAGGAGCTCGCCTGCTGGGCCGGCGACCTCGTCGACCCGGACTTCACCCACCGGGTCATCAAGGAGTTCCGTCCCGAGGCCGTCGTGCACTTCGCCGAGCAGCGCTCCGCGCCGTACTCGATGATCGACCAGAAGCACGCCGTCTACACGCAGTACAACAACGTGATCAACACGCTCAACGTCCTCTACGCGATCATGGACGTCGACCCGTCGATCCACCTCGTCAAGCTCGGCACGATGGGCGAGTACGGCACCCCCAACATCGACATCGAAGAGGGCTTCATCGAGATCACCCACAAGGGACGCACCGACGTGCTGCCTTTCCCGAAGAACCCGCACAGCTTCTACCACCTGTCCAAGGTGCACGACTCGCACAACATCCAGTTCTGCTGCCGCGTCTGGGGCCTTCGCTCGACGGACCTCAACCAGGGCGTCGTCTACGGCCAGGAGACCGACGAGACGATGCAGCACCCCGAGCTGCTCACGCGGTTCGATTACGACGGCGTGTTCGGGACCGTGCTCAACCGCTTCGTCGTCCAGGCCGTGACCGGCCACCCGCTCACCGTCTACGGCAAGGGCGGCCAGACCCGCGGCACGCTCGACATCCGCGACACCCAGGCGTGCGTCGAGCTCGCGTGCCTCAACCCGCCCGACCAAGGCGAGTTCCGGGTGTTCAACCAGTTCACCGAGCAGTTCAGCGTGCTCGACTTCGCCAACATGGTCGCGGACGCCTACGACGGGACCGTGAAGATCGAGCACACCGAGCTCGTCCGCGTGGAGAAAGAGGAGCACTACTACAACGCGGTGCACACGCGCCTGCTGGACCTCGGGCTCGAGCCCCACCTGCTCACCGCCGAGACCCTGCAGTCGATGCTCGCGATGGTCGAGCGGTTCAAGGACCGTGTCGACCCCAAGGCCTTCACCGCGACGGTGAACTGGCGCCACGCGACCAACTACCTGCCCACGTCAGGATCCCCGCTCCCGAGGTGAGGCTCGGGGTCGCTCGGACCTGAGCCAGGGACGCGCGACACCAGATGGCGAATCGTCGCACACGGCTGAGCCGCCGCTTCGCGGCCCTCTTCGTGATCGCGGTCCTCGTGCTCGCCGCGTCGTTCCTCGCCGGCGTCGTGTCGGCCGCGCACCGCGACGTCGGCTACCGGCACACCGTGGACCAGGGCTTCGCTTCATCGGCGTCGGCCCTCGTGCTGTCCTCCAACGTGACGGGCGTCCAGCTCGCCCATGTGCTCGAGCACCCCGGCGCGCTCGGGCGCGTCGTGCTCGACGCACGGCTCGAGTCCCTCCAACAGGCGGCGGCCCTCGACAGCGAGACCGCCCAGTCGCTCGCGGTGCCCCCGCCCGACGCCGGTGCGTTCAAGCGGCTCGCCGACACGCTCCGGCTCCGTGCCGAGGCGGTGGCCTCGATCCTGCGCACCATCGAGGGTCTGCTTCGCCTCACGCCGGTGAAGCCGTCGGGCTCCGCGGCCCGCGTCCCGCGGGCCGCGCCCCCGGTCAGCATCGCGGGCGCCCAGGCGCTCTTGCTGCACGCCGGCGAGCAACTCGTCGTGGCGGACAAGACCTATCGCGGTCTGCCCGAGGCGTTCAAGGCGGCGAGCGGCGGGGCCACGCTCCCGGGCAGCCGCTGGTCGTTCGCCACGACCGGGACGCTCACGCCCGACACTCTCTCGGGCGACGCGGCGTCGATGGCGGCCACGGCGAAGCTCGCCGCGACGGTCGACCTGCGCATCGCCGCGATCGAGACCACCCCCTTGGAGCTGCCCGTCGGGCCGGGGTACCCCGTCACCCCGACGTCGAGGTTCGTCGCGGCCGTGTCGGTGATCAACCTCGGCTCGGCCCCGAGCACCGTCGAGGCGATCATCCGGGTGACGCCCCTCGGGCGCTCCCACGGGCACTTCGACTCGGGCACCGCGCGTGGCGTGGTCTCGGCCGGAGGGGCCGTCGCGCTCCATTTCGCGGCGATGGCAGTGGCGCCTGGCGAGCACTGCCTCGTCACCATCGACCTCGTCCGACCCCACATCCAGACGACCGTCACGGGGCTCACGTGGTCGCGGACCGTCGTCATCGGACAAAACGCGCGGCAGTGACCGGCCGGTCAGCTCGCAGATCGTTCTCGTAGTATCTCGGTGAGGGGACGATCGAGGGAGGCAGTCCGTGGGTGAGAGCGTCACGGTCACCGACAACCGCACCGGCGCTTCGATCGAGATCCCGATCGAGTTCGGCGGGGTGAGCGCGGCGGAGTTCGCGAAGCTGCTCCCCGGAATCTGGTTCTACGACCCGGGCTTCACGACGACGGCCGCGTGCGAGAGCTCCATCACCTTCGTGGACGGCGAGGTCGGGATCCTGAAGTACCGCGGGTACCCGATCGAGCAGCTGGCCGAGCACTCCACGTACCTCGAGGTCGCGTACCTGCTGCTCTACGGCGAGCTGCCGACTGCGACGCAGTTCGACCAGTGGCAACGCGAGATCACCAACCACACGTTCATCCACGAGAACGTGCGCAAGCGCTTCTTGGAGGGCTTCCACCACGACGCGCACCCGATGGGCATGCTCGTGTCCGCCGTCGCCGCGCTGTCCACGTTCTACGCCGACGCAAAGGACATCTTCGACCCCGAGGTCCTCAATCGCCAGATCGTGCGGCTCATCGCCAAGATGCCCACCCTCGCGGCGGCCGCGCACCGCTTCAGCGTGGGGATGCCCTTCGTCTACCCCGACAACGACCTCTCCTACACGGAGAACTTCCTGTCGATGATGTGGAAGGTCGCCGAGCCCCACTACCAGGCGGACCCGGCCCTCGCTCGCGCGCTCGAGGTGCTGTTCATCCTGCACGCCGACCACGAGCAGAACTGCGGGACCACCGCGATGCGCCTCGTCGCGAGCTCGCACGGCGACCCGTACTCGGCGACCGCGGCGGCGACCGCGGCGCTCTACGGCCCGCTCCATGGCGGCGCGAACGAGGCAGTGATCAAGATGCTGACCGAGATCGGCTCGATCGAGAACGTGCCTGCGTTCGTCGAGCAGGTCAAGCGCGAGAAGGGGACCGTGTGGGGCTTCGGCCACCGCGTCTACAAGAGCTACGACCCGCGCGCGACCATCATCAAGCGCACTGCCTATGACGTGTTCGAGGTCACGGGCAAGAACCCGTTGATCGACATCGCCTTGGCGCTCGAGGACGTCGCGCTCTCGGACAGTTACTTCATCGACCGCAAGTTGTACCCGAACGTCGACTTCTACTCGGGGCTCATCTACCAGGCGATGGGCTTCCCGCTCGAGATGTTCACGGTGCTNNTCGGCAAGGACACGCGCGACTACGTGGAGATCGCGAAGCGCGAGGGCTAGCTCAACGAGGCGCCGCCGGTGCCGGGGCGAACCAGCGTGCGAACCGAGACCCGTGGGGTGAAGCCGGCGCGGACGTAGCGCCTCAACGCCTCGAGGGCATCGGGGCTGGCCAGGGCTTCAACCGACGCGTTCGGCACGACGGTCAACGCCCCGTGCGCACGATCCTCGTCAGGCCCTCTTGGACCATCGAGACGCACAGCTGCCCGTCGCGATCGAAGAGGAACCCGCGCGCGAGGCCGCGCGCGCCGTGCGCCACCGGCGAGTCGGTGTCGAAGAGCATCCACTCGTCGGCGCGGAACGGCCGGTGGAACCACATGCAGTGGTC
>PMON01000036.1 GCA_003162395.1 Acidimicrobiaceae bacterium | reverse complement strand
GGCCCGAGCCCGGTCGAAGAACGCCCTCTGAGCTTGCGAGAAGACCTTGGATCGCGTCTCACGCGGCTTTCATGACGACGGGATATCGAGTTCTCGGTGGTCTCCGGGTTCACTTGACGGGTTTGCCGAGCCTCTGGCGTCAGGCGTACCCGTTCTCGAAGCGTTGGGTGGGAGGCCCTGAAGCTTTGGGCCGCGCGTCCCTCAGCACCTGAGCGACCGACCCGCGGAGCTCCGGAGCTGTGGTCAGGGCACCTTCGACAGCGATGGCAGCGACGTAGCCCGGGGCGAGGTCGGTGTCGTGGAGCGACCACGTGGAGCACGGGCCACTGGAGCTGACCGGCTCATCGAGGGTCACCAGCTTGGCGTAATCCCCAGTTACGTCGAGCTCGTTCGGCACAACCGCAAGGCCGTCTCCCATTGCTTTGAGACAGGCCTCCTTTCGGACCCAGAATCGGTAGAACGCGAGCCGCCGAGATCCGGGCGCCAGCTCGCACACTGCACGGCGTTCGCCAACGGTCAGGACGCGGTGCAACAGAGCATCGATGTCGAAGTCCTCTCGTAGGTGCTCGACATCGACGCCAACCTCGCGATCACGCCCTACGACGAAGACAGCGAGGTTCTCGGAGTGCGACATGTTGAAGCACAGCCACCTCGAAGCCGTTGTCGCGAGTCGAGGCTTGCCGCGAGATGAAGAGACGAGAGGAAGAGACGCCGGATCGATGCCCAGATAGCCGGCAAGCAGGTGGCGGAGCGCTGAGTGAGCGACCACAAAATGTCGCCGGCCGCGCTCGAAGCGGAGTCGTCCCGCACGGTCGAGCTCGTCGGGAGGCAATGCATGGGACTCTGCCATGCGACCTTCCGCCACGCCATCGAGCTCGGCCGTCCAAACGTGGATCTCGTCCCGCAGGGGCGCGACGAGCAAGTCCCCCGTCATGTCGCGGCTTCTCTGTCGTCGCCGGAGATCTGCTGTGACCTCTCGCTCAGGACCTTGGCGATGATTGCGTGCGCCGCCTTGAGGCCAGAGACATGGTCTCCCGGAACAGCGTGAACGACAAGCGTCCCTTTGTGGATCTTGTCCCATCCTCCGGAGCTTCCGTAGACAGCAGCAGTTCGCTCCGACAGGATGGCGACGAGCGGAGCATCGTGCCCAACGACGGCATATCTACGCGCGGTCTTCACTACCCCGATGAGATCGAATTGGTCAGAGGGCAACGGGTGAAGCCAGAAGAGGTGCCTGGAAAACCAACTTCGAAGCACGACCATGACCCCGCGAAGGTGGTGACTACGGCGTTGCGCGATCTTGGCGAGGACTCGACCTCCCGTGACCTGGGATGGCTCGACTGCGTCGACCAACCCCAGCCAGACGATGACTTCCCCTTCTGAGCGCAGCATCCCTGCGACCTCGTAGGCGACGAGCCCGCCAATGGAAAAGCCGGCTATGCAATAGGGGCCGTGCGGTTGCCGATCCCGTATCTCGGCGAGTGCTTCGCTGGCGAGGCTCTCCACACTTGCCGAGCGGTCGAAACGCTCGCCGAGACGCCCCGAAAGGAGTCCCACCACCTCGCAGTCGTCGCGCGGCGAACTCACGATGTGCCGCAGCGCCATCAGCGCCGCCTCGTGGGGAACGATGTAGAAGAGGGTTTGGGACTTCACCTTGGGCGCTGCGAGTGCGACCGGCGGACCCTCGGGCGAGGTGGGATCGTGGGCTCGGATGGACGCCGCCATTCCGCGAACTGTGGACTCGCATTCGAAGAGGACGACGAGAGGCAGCTCGACGCCGAGCGATTGCCCGGCCGCCACCACGAGGCGCCAGGCCAATAGCGAGTCGCCCCCCATCTCGAAGAAGTCGTCCTCCACCCCGAGATCCTCGATGCCGAGCATGCCTCGCCAGATCCCCAGAAGCCGTGCCTCGAGCTCAGAGGGCGGAGGTGAGACTCGCGGCTCGAAACCTCCACCGACGGTCGGGGCAGGAAGGCTGAGACGGTCGAGTTTGCCGTTCGCCGTGTACGGAATCCGGTCCACGACGACGAACGCGGAGGGAACCATGTAATCCGGCAACGTGGTGCGAAGCAATCGTCGCAACTCCGAGGCGGCGGGTGCTGGACCGGTCGGGACGACATACGCAACCAAGATCGACCTGCCGGGAGGGTGATCGCACGTCGTGACCACGGCAGCGCCCACATTCTGATGCCGCCTCAGGGCTGCTTCGATCTCGGCGGGTTCGATGCGGTGCCCGTGGTGCTTGATCTGCTGGTCGATACGGCCAAGGTGTTCGATCCGGCCGTCCGACAAGAGTCGACCGATGTCGCCCGAACGGTAGAGGCGGCCACCAGGCACGAATTTGTCAGGGACGAAGTGGTAATCCGTTTCGTCGGGACGATTGAGGTAGCCCTCTGCGACCCCAGTGCCGCCGATGAATATCTCGCCCGGGATCCCGATCGGCTCCGGCTCGCCTCGATCGTCGAGGATGTAGACACGGGTGTTGGCGATCGGCGTGCCGACGGTGATCGGTCCTTCGTTCTGGACCTGCCCGAGCGTCGTCCAGACAGTGGCCTCTGTGGGGCCATAGGCGTTCCACAAGGCGGCGCAGCGGGCGTTGAGCGTCGTGGCGAGCTGCGGGGTCAGGGGCTCCCCGCAGCTCACGATGGTGAGAGCACGACTGCCGGTCCAGCCAGCATCGACGATCATCTGCCAGATGGAGGGAGTCGCCTGCTGGAAGGTTATCCCCGCCGCGGTGATGAGTCGCCCCAGGCGTGGCGCGTCAAGTACGACATCGCGTGGGACGAGGCAGAGGCGGGCGCCCGTGACGAGCGGAAGCCAGAAATCCAGTACGGACATGTCGAAGGAGGAACTTGCAACCGCTCCGACAGTGTCTGCCGATCCGAGACTGAACTGGCGTGCAGCGGCCGTCAAGAGGTTGATGACCGAGCGGTGGCAGATCGATACGGCCTTGGGCTTTCCAGTCGATCCCGATGTGTACAAGACATACATGGGATCGTCCGCTGTTGCCACCGCAGGTGGTGGGTCCTCTCGCAACTCGGAAGCCGAGCTGAGCTCTACTGTGATGACGTTTGTCAGGTGCGACGACAACGATGAGGGCACTCGACCATCGGTGAGGAGAATGCGCACCCCGCAGTCCTCCATCATGAAGCTGTGCCGGTTGGCCGGGTTCGAGGGGTCCAAGGGCAGATACGCCGCACCGCTCTTCAAGATTCCGAGCAGCCCTACGACCATCTCGAGCGACGGTTCTGCATGAAAGCCAACGACCGTCCCTGCCTGAGCCCCGATTGCCGACAATCGGTGGGCAACGCCATTGGCTCTGTGATCCAGCTCCGCGTAGCTGAGCGACGCTCCTTCGAATACGACAGCAACGTCATGGGGATTGCTCTTTGCACGTGCGGCAACCAGTTTGTGCAGGCAGGACTCGTCGGGGTAGTCAGCCTCGGTGTCGTTCCAGTCGAGCAGAACCTTTTGACGCTCTCGCTCGCCGAGAAGCGAGAGCGCCGATACCGATCTCCTCGGGTCCGACGTCATCGCTTCGAGCAGCGTTAGGAAGTGGCCCACCATCCGCTTGGCCGTATCAGACTCGATGACGTCGGTGTCGAAGATGAGCCGTCCGCTGATATGCCCGCCGGGCCGTTCATCCAGTTCGAGATCCAGATCTAGTTTGGCGTGTCCGATCGCGTTTCCGATCTCGACCTCCATCAGATGAACGCTCCAACAGGAATCGACAGACGCCATGGGCGGTTGGAGCTCGATCATTGCTTGGAACAAGGGATTGGATCCGTGCTGCCGCTCAGGGTGAATCTCACGAACGAGCGTTGTAAACGGAATCAGGTTGTCGAGAGCGCCGAGGAGCGTAGAGCGGAAGCGTGAAAGGAGATCTTCGACGGTGGGTTCTCCAGCAACGTCCAAGCGGAGAACGAGCGGGGTGAGGCTGTAGCCCACGAGCGAGCTCAGCTCGGGCCGCTGCCTCATGTCGGTCACGGTGCCGAACACGACGTCTTGCTGCCCTGAGTACCTGCTGAGAAGGATGCCGAAGCAGGTCGCGAGTACCTGGAACAGCGTGACGCCGCATTCTCGGGCTAGCGAGCGCACCTCCGAAGCCAACTTCGCGTCCACGGTGATCCCTTCCATCTGCCCGCGAAATCGCGGGACCGTGGGACGCGTGTGGCTCAGCGGCAGCTCCAACATCGGCGCACCGTCGAGGTGAGCTTTCCAGTACTCCATCCGGCGGCTCGCGACTGTGCCCGACATCCAGTCGCGCTCCCATTCGACGTACTCGCTGTATTGCAGCACCGGCTCGGGCAGCGGCGACGGTTGCCCGGCGGCAAAGGCGTCGTAGAGGGCCACGAGCTCGGGGAGCAACACGCGGGAGAGAGTGACCCCATCGAAGACGAGATGATGCATCGCGAGGTACAGGCGGTGCTGGCTCTCGGCGAACCGAACAAGACGGGGGCGCAGCAGCGGACCGCGCTCGAGGTCGTAGGGACGCTGTGCCTCATCTGCCGCCATCTGCGAAGCGTGGCGCTCCGCTTCGTCGCTTCGGAGCTGTGACAGGTCCAAGACCGGGAGCTCGAATGCAGTTGGTGGATTGACCACCTGTGTCGGCTCGCCTCTGACGGTGGAAAAGGTCGTGCGCCATGCTTCGTGGCGGCGAACAAACTCATTGAAGGCGCGGCGAAAGGCGCCGACATCGAATGGCCCGTCCTTCCTGATCGTGACTGACTCGTTGTAGACCGGGTTCGTTGGCGCGAGGCGGCTGAAGTACCAGAGTGCTTCTTGGTCCACCGAGAGTGGGAAGTTCCCGGAAGCATGCTTTGCCGAGGAAGACGGTCGAGGTACCAACGTTCGCCCTCGCAGCCGTTGTGCAAGCAGCGCACGCTTTGCTTGGGAGAGCTCGGCCGCGTCCGTGTCGTTCATGAGAACTCGACGCGCAACTCGGTGAGGCCACGCAGCCCGAGGTTGGCGCGCCAGGTGATCGGGCCGGGACGTAGGCGGAGCTCGGGCATTCGTCGGAGTAGGCGCTCGAACGCGACCTGTCCTTCGATGCGCGCGAGGGGTGCGCCAAAGCAAAAGTGCGTGGCCCAGCCAAATGCCAGGTGCCGGTTATCTGGGCGGGCGAGGTCGAGTCGATCGGGATCGAGGTAGCGCTCGGGGTCGCGGTTCGCTGCCCCCATGACGGCGATGACAGCCTGCCCCTTGCGTAGGTGCCGGTCCCCTAAGTCGAGATCTTCAGGTACGAGTCGGGCGGTATGTTGGCTCGGGCTCTCAAAGCGAAGCAGCTCCTCGACGGCTGTTGGGATCAAGCTTGGGTCTTCCCGTAACCGCTCGAGCTCCCCAGGATGGCGAAGCAAGGTCAGCAATCCGTTGCCGATCAGGTTCGTGGTCGTCTCCTGCCCACCAACCATCGTGACGATCAGGTTCGCCACTACCTCATCCTCGCTGAGTCGGTCTCCATCCACCTCTGCAGTCGCAAGTGCTCCTACGAGGCCCTCATCGGGCTTGTTCGCTCGTCGTCTCACGGCCCCGCGGAAATAGGTCAGCATCTCTTCGAGGCTGTGCAGGACGTTCGTCGCTCGTCCGGGATTGTGCTGGAAGTTCCCGAGCATCTCGGCGAAGTCTTCTGACCAAGTTTTCAACTTCACATGGTCCTCACGCGGCAAACCGAACATCTCAGCGGTGACGATTGCAGGCAAAGGATTGGCGAAGTCGGCGATCACGTCCATCTCGCCTCTGTCGAGGACGCGATCGATGAGGCTGTCCGCTATCTCGCAGATATGTGCTCGGAGCAGCTCCACTCTCCGCGGAGTGAACGCGGCTGCCGCTATCCGGCGTATACGGCCGTGGGCAGGGGGGTCGAGAAAAAGCATCTGCTCGACCATGACGCGGGCTATCGGCGCGAGATGCTCCAGCCCGAGCGATGACAACTTCTCGGGTGTCGGGGTGCGTGAGCCGAGGAATCGCTGGAGCACCGTGACGACGTCGGCGTACCGGGTAACGATCCAGGCATGGAGGTACGGGTCCCAGTGGACCGGATCCTCCTCGCGCAGGCGCTGATAGAGCGGGTAGGGGCTCGCAAGCACTTCCGGGTCCAAGAGGTGATAGAGACTGAGAGTGCCTGTGTCGGCCATGGTTGCTCGACTGCCGCTAGGGCTAATCGCCTCCGACGAGCTCGCGCAGCAGACCTTCCGCTTCGTCGTCGCTCAGGGTCAAGATGTCCGCCAAGAGAGCGTGCTCGATCTCGTCGGCCAGTCCGATCACGGTGGGATGGTCGAACAAAGCTCGAAGGGACAGCTCCACGTCGAAGAGCTCGGACAGGCGAGCGAGCAACTGGGCTCCCATGAGCGAATGACCGCCGAGTAGGAAGAAGTTCTCGTCGATCCCAAAGGTCTCGACACCGAGAAGATCCGCTACCAGCTCCGCTATCACTTTTTCGGTCTCGTTGCGGGGGGGCGAAGGTTGTCGATGGGCGCTGTTGTCATACAGAGAGGCTGACAGAGCATCCCTGTCGATCTTGCCGCTGGCGCTGAGAGGAAGGTCGTCTCGCCAAACATACGATGTCGGCAACATCGCCTCCGGCAGGCGCTGGCAGAGATGGCTCCGAAGGAGCTCGACATCCGGCAGGTCCGCGAACTCGGGGACCATGCAAGCGACGAGCTGCTGACCACGTGCATCCCCGATCACCATGACGACGCTCGACCCAACCGCGGGATGAGTGTTCAGGACCGCCGCAATCTCGCCGGGTTCGACGCGTACCCCCCGGATCGTCACCTGGTCGTCCAGGCGACCGATGTATTCCAACTCGCCATTCTCGCGCCAGCGAGCGAGGTCTCCCGTGCGATACACGAGATTTGCCACATCGCCGCCGCCCTGAACGTTCAAGAAGCGTGCTTCGGTCAGATCAGGGCGATTGAGGTATCCGCGAGCGACAGAGGGGCCCGCAACGACGATCTCGCCTTCTTCTCCCTGCGCGACGCCGCACAGATTGGCGTCGACGAGCTGGACGCTGACGCCAGTGATCGGGTGTCCGAGCGAAGGACGGAGACCCTTCTCGTCGCTAGGAGAAACGACCCCCGATGTCGAGACCACCGTCGCTTCGGTAACGCCGTAGTTGTTGACCAACTCGAAGGGCAATCCCGGGGGAGGCGAGCGCAGGAGGGCCTCGCCGCCGGTCAGCAACGAGCGCAGCGGTGACCGCGATGGCCACCTGACGGAGATGAGCGCCTCAGCGAGGGCTGTGGGGGCGAAGCTCAGGGTGATCTCATTCGCGAGCAGCCAGTCGCGAAGACGAATCGGGTCTGCTCGGATTTCTTCCGGGGGGATGTGGACCGATGCTCCCATGGTCAAGTACGGCCAGATCTCCCAGACGGCGGCGTCGAAGCCCGGGCTCGCGATCTGGGTTCCACGATCGGTTGGTGTCAAGGCGAAAGCGCTCTGATGCCAGCGAATCAGGTTGAAGACGCTCTTGTGCTCGACCATCACTCCCTTCGGAGTCCCAGTCGATCCGGATGTGTAAATCACATATGCCACGTCGCTCTCAGCGCCAGCGGACGCTGCGTCAGGCTCTACCCCCCGAGGGGCCGGACGGGTGAGGTCGACATCCACGAAGGCAGCCTCCGAGCGAAGGTCCGCGGGCGCCCCCGAATGGCCAACGACGACCTGAGCACCAGAGTCGCGAAGCATGAAAGCGAGCCGTTCTCGCGGATGGCTCGGATCGAGTGCCACGTATGCGCCACCGGCCTTCAGGATTCCGAGTGCTCCGACCACAAGCTCAACGGAGCGCTCGTCGCAAAGCCCGACAAGGGTTCCTCTCTCGATGCCGATCGAACGTAAAGTCTGACTGAGTTCATCTGAGTACCTGTCCAACTCGCCATAGCTGAGGACTCGGTTCGAGTCCCTTACCCCGACAGCGTTTGGGTACCGCTGCGCCACTGCCTTGACGAGCCCCTCAATACGTCTTGATGTTGGACGCATCGTGCCCCTCAAATGGTCAGACACCCAAGAACTCGGATGTGTGGGAGATGACAAAGCACGCTACTCTCATCGTCGTCTTCGAGCCCATCGACGTTGACCTGCGATGACAGGGCTCGCTGCGCCAGGACGCAACCGATGGCGACATCGGGAACGGCGCTCGCAATCCCACAGAGAATTTTTCACTCCCGCTGACCGCCGGAACATGGGCTGACTTCGGTACAGACATGTGAACTCCGGTGACGCATGCATCAGCCCATTCCGGAACACGGGCGCTGGCTGGCAAGCGTGCCGCGAGAGCACCTCGCTGACTACGCCGCGCCTGGCAACTCCGACGCCGTGGCGGGCCGTCCGCACAGAGGTGACGCGGCTCTGGTTCAAGGCGCTACGGCGCCGCAGCCAGCGGCACCGTCCCAACTAGGCCCGGATGAACCGCATCGCAACTCGGTGGCTCCCGCCTGCCCGAGTGATGCATCCTTCACGAGCGAACGCTTCTACGCCACGACCTAAGACTGAGGGCTGACCGCACACCGGCGCGATGAGTACGTATACATGGTGCATGCGCGCCATCACGGCTCGAGCGGTCCGGCTGGTCGCCATCGCGGCCACCGCGGCCGTGATGGTCGCGGTCGCCACCGCGCCGTCGGGCTCTGCGGTCCTCGACAGGTCCACGGCACGCACCACGTGCGACGCGGCGGTCCAGCTGTCGTCGTGGTCCTTGAACCGCCTCTCGGCCCAGGTGGTGTCGGTCCCGGTCGAAGCAGCCCAGGTCGGCGCGCTCGCCCGCGAGGTGCGCACTGGCTACGGCGGCATCCTGCTGTTCGGGACCTCTGCACCAGCTTCTCTCGGCACGACGCTGCGCCGGCTCCAGGCGACGACGCCCCAGGACCTCGGGATCTCGGTCATGACCGACGAGGAGGGCGGCGGCGTCCTGCGCCTCGACAACCTCGTCGCTGCGTTCCCGTGGCCTCGGACGATGGCACGGACGATGAGCCCCTCGCAGATCACCGCGGTCGCCACGCGCGTGGGGGACCAGCTGCGCAGCGCGGGCGTCACGATGGACCTCGCGCCCGTCCTCGACGTCGACGGGCGCAACGTCGACCCGGGCGCGTCGGACCCAGACGGCTACCGGTCCTTCGGCGGCACGGTCCCCGTGGTCACGACCGACGGCGAGGCGTTCGCCGCCGGTCTCGCGGCCGCGGGCGTGACCGCGGTCGTGAAGCACTTCCCCGGCTTGGGCGGGTCAAGCGGCAACACCGACGACGGGCCGGCGTCGACGCTGCCGTGGTCCGTGCTCAAGGCGTCGGCGCTGCACACCTTCGAAGCCGCGATCAACCGCGGTGCCCCCGCGATCATGGTGTCGAACGCCCGCGTGCCCGGCCTCAGCGCCCTGCCCGCGTCGCTGTCGTCCGCGGTCATGGTGGGGGTCCTTCGCAACTGGCTGCACTTCAAGGGCCTCGTGATCACCGACTCGCTCACCGCCGGTGCGATCGCCGCGGTGCCGCGGTCGGTGCAGGCCGCCGCGGCGGACGCGATCATCGCCGGGGCGGACCTCGTGCTCCTCGGCGCGCAGACGACGACCGCCGCGGACGTCGCCCTCGCGCTCTCGGTCAGCCACGCCATCGTGGGCGCCGTGACCCAGGGGCGGCTCTCGCGGGCCACCTTGGTCGGCGCGGTCACCCACGACCTCGCCGTGCGTGGCGTCACGGTGTGCCCCGGCGCATAGCCAGCGGATCCTCGCCGCCAGCTCCAAGGGTGCCCCCTGGCGAGCGTGCCAGCACTGCGAGACTCGTGGCATGGGCCTGGAATTCCACGCGGCCCAGACGCCGGAGTCCCCCGACCAGACTCCGATCAGTCGGCGCCGGGCCGCCCTCAGGTGGGTGTGGCGGCACCCGAGGGCAACCGGCTATCTCTTCGTCGCGGTCCTCCTGTGCGCCATCGTCGCCCAGGTCGCGTCCCGCGGCACGACCTGGGAGCCGTCCACCAAGGGGCTCCAACCAAACCAGGCAGGCTACCTGTGGTGCTGCGGCGCGACCGACGTCGCCGCGACCTGGGAGGTGCCCCGCGTGGTGCCGGCGAGCATGGTGGCCGCCGAGGGGGTCTGGATCGGGCTGCAGACCAACAGCGGGGACTTCTTCTTGCAGGTCGGCACCCAGGACAACCAGTCGAACTTCGGCGCCACGTACGAGGGGTTCTGGTCCGACGGTCCTTTGAACGGCGCGCCGGTCGACCTCGGCAACGTGAACCCCGGTGACGTGGTCCAGGCCCGCCTCGTGCTGTCGGGGAGCACGCAGTGGGCGATCACCTTTTCGGACCAGACCCAGCACTGGTCGCACACTCGCCAGCTCGACTACGCCACCCCGTACGCGCACGCGCTCGCCGAGTGGGTCGAAGAGGACCCCGCCGAGGTCGTCCCCTACCAAAAGGCACGGCTGTTCGAGATGGCGAAGACCGGCGGCACGCTCATGCACGGCCTCGAGGTGAACGGCGGCGCGCCGGGCACCGACCACGTCCAGCCCGAGTCGTTCGTGGACCAGTCAGGCACGACCTTCTCGCCGAGCCCGCTCACGCACGACACGTTCCACTTCAACCCCTGGTGAGCTCCCCCGCGCACACGGCGTGCGAGTCAAGGATGCCGACGTACGGCGTCGATCAGAGTGCCGGCGCGCCCTGCGGCGCCTCGGTGACCATGTCGGTGTAGGTGGCTGACGCGTTGGTCGCCAGGTGACCGACGTACCAGCCGGCCCGGCCGGCGTAGTCCCAGCCCGCGGGCAGGTTCACGGTGCCGCCCTGTGCGGTGTTGCCCCACGCCGGCGGCGCCTGACCCGCGAACCAGACCTCGAACTGCAGCGTGGTCCCCACGACGCGTGCGCAGACGTCCCAGGGCAGCGGGGAGGTGTTGCCGCCCGTGACGAGGTACGACGAGAGGTTGAAGCCCTGGAGAAGGTGGAACGGCGTCGACCAGGTGGTGTTCCACAGGTGCACGTTGAAGACGTAGTTGGCACTCGCCCAGACTCCCTTGGTCACGGTCAGTCCACGCGTGACCCCGTCGTTCGTCGCGAACCGCAGGGCGAGCCCCTCTTGGGTGAAGACGCCGCTCGACTGCGCGGGCGTCTGCGACGACCAGGTCGAGCACGACTCTTGGTTCGCGACCGGCGACTCCGCGGTCGGCCAGAACACCATCCGGTCGTTGGACGCGATGACGGGCGCGTTGCCCGTCATCGTGGACGTCGCGCCGTTGACAGCGACCGTGTAGGAGTCGCCCGTCTTGGACTTGGCCGAGTCGATCTGGGTGAGACTCGCCCCTGCGTAGCCCGGGCTGATCGGGTCGGGGATGCCCGCGGCGCTTGTCGCGATGACGACAGTGCCGCCTGCTCGCGCGACGCTCGCGCCCGTCGGGTGCGAGAGCTCGACGTAGAGCACCTCGAAGGGCTGGAAGCCCTTCGAGGCGACGATCGAGACCTCGACGCTCGACGTCGTCGCACCGGGCTGGAACCGGATCGTGCCGTGTGCGGCGACGAAGTTGTCCGTCGCGAGCGCCGAGTCCGCCACGAGCTTGTACGCCACGGCGATCGCGGCGCTTGCCCGCTTTGCGAGCGTCACCGGCACGCGGACGACGCGATCTGGGCCAGAGGTGCCGCTGGCAACCACCGCGTCACCGACGCTGACCCCTTGCCCGCTCGGGGCATTCCAGAGGATCTCGTCGTCGCTCGGCGCGGGCGCGACCTTGATGCTGCCCGAGGCCGTGAGTGCGACGCCAAAGGCGCGGCAGGCGGACGCCGCTTCTGACCAGCAGGTGGACGTCGGCTTGGCGCTGTCGGCGAGCACGGTCACGGCGATCGATGCGCTCACCGAGTTGCGTTCGAAGGTGACCAGCCCGGTCTTCGACCTGAAGTCGTGGCCGGCGCGAGCCGTCCCGGCAACGACGTGATAGCGAAGCGACACCGTCGAAGGGGCCGGCTCGTTGAGCGTCACCGGGATGTCCACGACCCTCGGCCCGCTGAGCGGCGCGGCGACGTCAACAGCCCCCGCCGTCGCCGTCAGCGTCGAGGTCGCAGCCCGAGCCTCTGCCGATGCGGCGCCCGCCGAGGCAAGGGTCGTGAACGCGGCAGTGAGCGCGATTCCCACGACGAGCCGACCGCCAGATCGGATCACACCGACACGCCGGCGATGGGTGGCCATCAGATGCCGAGCAGCGCCGCTGGCGACGTGCACAACAGGACCGCAAAGGGCGCCCGATTGAGAGGAATCAATCCGCGGACCACGTACAAAATATACGTGAGAGCACCATCGGATCCCAAGCGGCCTGCGTTCTTTTCTTCAGATGAGCTGGCCTTCTCGAAACTTGGAGAACCCGACGCACGCGTTCGAGTTCCGCGCGGAGGGAGTGGGATTTGAACCCACGGTGGGTTGCCCCACGCCGGTTTTCAAGACCGGTCCATTCGGCCGCTCTGGCACCCCTCCGGGCCCCTTGGTGGCAATCTTGTGGCAATTGGCCGCCCGTTGTTGCCATGAGGAAGCCTCCGCATGGTACCGGAGCACTCATCGATCGGCCGCCTGGTCGGGCACCTGAACAAGGGTGACCTGATCATGATGCGGGGCATCGGCGTGCTCGATCGGCGGCACGCACGGCATCTAGGCAACGAAGACAGGCCGGGAACGCACCATCGTCACGGTCCCGAAGTGTTGGACCTCCGTGCCGATTGGCGACGGCGACAAGTCGCTCGCAGAGGAGTGGGGCGTACGACTCCGCGGCACTCAGCTTCGAGCTTGGCGGCGGCGCGAGAGCGCCTCCACGCTCACGCCGGCGAGGAGCACGACCCCGATGACGATGGACTGGACCGCAGCGTCGTAGCCGATCAGCAGGATGCCGTTGTAGATCGTCGCGATGAACAGGCCGCCCAGCAAGGCATGGAACATCTTTCCGCGACCGCCGAAGAGACTGACGCCACCGATCACCGCGGAGGCGACGGCGTAGAGCACGAGGTTGGTGTCGATGTTCCCCGTCGCACCTCCATTTGCCGAGGTATACAGGACCCCCCCGGCCCCCGCCGTGAGACCGGCGAGCGTGAAGGCCCAGAGACGATTCCAGCCGAGGCTCACACCCGCGCGTCGCGCCGCCTCGGCGTTGCCACCGATGGCGTAGATGTTGCGGCCGAACCTCGTCCGCGCCAAGAGGAAGCTCCAGAGCACGAGGATCCCCATGAAGATCGGCACCGCGTAGGTGATCCCCTCGACGATTCCGAAGACGCCGCGGTTGGCGTTGCACACAAAAAGCAAGAGCGCGCCAGCAGCGGCGAGTCCCAGCACCTTCGCGGCGGTGATCGCGAAGGGCACAACCTCCGAGCCGCTCGCCCGACGTCGACGGTCCCGGAGCACGGTCAGGATCGAGGCGCCGACGACCGCCGCTATGACGACGATGAGCCCCGCCGTCGTCGGAAGGTTCGCTTGCACGAGGCCAATCAGCTTTGAGCTCGAGAGCGTGATCGACCCGTTGTAGTTGTCGAGAGCAACGATCTTGAGGAGGACCCCATAGAGGGCCAGGTAGAACGCGAGCGACACGATGAAGGAAGGAAGTCGGAGCAAGATGACGAACGCCCCGATCAGCATGCCGATGATCGCGGAGGCGGCGAGACCAATCAGGATCGCAACGAACCAGGGCAGGTTGTATGGCGCGGAGCTCATGAGTGCCATCAGCGCGCCAGCGATACCGGCGTTGTAGCCGACCGAGAGGTCGATCTCGCCGAGGAGCAGCACCCAGACCTCGGCGAAGCCAAGGACGATGATGAAGGAGGCTTGGGTGAGTAGGTTCGCGAGATTCTGGTTGGAGAGGAAGAGCGAGGCCTTCAGCTGGAACACGATCACGACGATCCCTAGGCCCACCAAGAGCGGGAGTACGCCAGTCTGACCACCGCGGATCTTCTGCAACGTCTGGCGGAGATATGTGGAGAGTGTCTCGTCGAAGACCAATGTCTCCAACTCCGGCTCGGAAGGGGCGGCGAGCGGCCGAGGAGGTCCCGGTGCCTCGATGCTCACGTCGCCGCCGTTGCAAGGGTGCCCGTCGTGATGATCTCGACGACGCGCTGCGGGGTGTAGCCGGCGACGTCGCCGCTGTGAACCAGGCGCCCGAGATAAAGCACCGCGATCCGGTCCGCGACAGAAAAGACGTCATTCAGGTTGTGCGAGATGAGCAGCACCCCGATCCCGCGGTCGGCAAGGGTGCGAATTAGGGCGAGGACCTGAGCCGTCTGGGAGACCCCGAGCGCGGCGGTCGGCTCGTCCATGATGACGAGCTGAGCATCACGCATGACCGCTCGTGCCACGGCGACGGACTGGCGCTGGCCTCCCGAGAGAGACGCCACCAGCTGTCGGACGGACCGCACCGTCGTCACCGACAATTCAGCGAGCGTGCCGCGAGCTGCCCGCTCCATCGCGTTCTCGTCGAGAAGGCGGAAACGGAGTCGCTCGTGGCCGAGGAACATGTTCTGGACGATGTCAAGGTTGTCGCAGAGTGCGAGGTCCTGGTACACCGTCGCGATCCCGAGCGCATCGGCATCTCTGGGCGTGCGGATCGAGGTCCGCTGGTCCTTCCAGAAGATCTCCCCCGAGGTCGGCTGCCATGTTCCGGCGACGGTCTTTACGAGCGTGGATTTGCCGGCGCCGTTGTCGCCGACGAGCGCGGTCACCTTGCCCGCCAGCACGTCGAGGTCGACGTCCTGCAAGGCATGCACCGCGCCGAAGCTCTTGGACACGCCGCGAAGGCTCAGCAGCACCGCTCGCACTCCCCCCATTGACGTGGACGGACGCCGCCCCCGTACCCGCCGAAGCGGGCCGTGGGGCGACGTCCGACCTGATCTGAACTTAGCTGACTTACTTGATCCCGTATGCCTTGCAGGCCTTCTTGTACGCGGCCGTGCAGAGCTGCTTGACGGTGATGACCTTGTCCTTGATGATTGTGGCCTCGACCGTCTTCGCAGTCACCCACAGCGGGTGCATGAGCACGGACTTGACCTTCACCATCGACGTCGTGTCCAGCGTGGTGCCGTTCGTGAGGCCCTTGGGTGGCGTCTTGCCTGCGCGCAGGTAGAGCGCCAGGGCAGCTGCGCCTTGGGCCTCGAGGTAGATCGGCTTGTAGACGGTGCCGCACTGGTAGTTCGTGATCATGTTCTGTACGCCCGTGAGCGTCGCGTCCTGTCCAGTGACGGGGAACGTCAGCGGCTTCACCTTCAAGGTGTTCTTCATGTAGGTGATGATCGGCGCGGCATTCTCGTCGTTCGGGCTCAGCAGCACGTTCGACTTCGGGTGTGCCGTGAAGGCCTGCTGGAACTCCTGCAGGGCGACGGACGGCGTCCAGGTGCCCGCTGGCGCGGCCTCCTTGACCCAGGTGCCCTTTGAGAAGAGCGGCTTGAGTACGGCGTTGTAGCCCTGCGAGAACAGCGTGGCGTTGTTGTCGGTCGGGGCGCCCGCCATGACGATTGCCTTCGGGTGCGCGACGTGCCAGGACGCGGCGCACGACACGAGGCCGGTGCCGAGCAGGTGTCCCACGTAGACGTTGTCGAAGCTCACGTAGTAGAGCCGGCTTCCGCCAAGGACCAGACGGTCGTAGTCGATGACCTTGACATGGGCCGCCTTGGCCTTGCTCTCGATCGTGACGCCGGTCGGTCCGTCAAGCGCGTCCAGGAGGAGGACCTTGACGCCCTTGGCGATCATTGCCTCGGCCTGGGCGATCTGAGTGGATGTGCTGCCGAGGGCGTTCTGGATCGTGAGACTGGATGCCTTGAGGCCGGCCGTGGCGAACGCCCGCGCGAGGTTGGGCTTGTCATACTGGACGTACCTGGTCGAGGTCACCTCGTCCGGCAGGAGGACGCCGATGCCGCCCTTGCCATTGCCTGCCTTGGTGATCGGAATCAACTGCTTCATCGCGGAGTAGCTGGAGTTGAACGAATTGACCGTGATGCCTGACCGCGGCTGGGTCGCCGCGCTCGCTGTGCTCACCGCGGCAGTACAAATCAAGGCCGCGGCGAGTCCGAAGGCCGCGGAAGCCGTCGTGACCCGATGATGTCTTACTCGCATGAAGTCCCCTTTCAGTGGAACATGACAAATTGAAGGTAGTGCCCAATATCGCGGAGGTCAAAATCACGGCGGAGCCGCTGTTGCGGTAGAGGATCTCGATGGAGCGTCACCGTCCGGACATCGTTCGACGACATCGACTGCAAATAATATTACTCATGTTTGCACTGTGACGTCCGCTCTTGGACTGGGCTTACTCGCTCACCGATTGAAGGCCCGCCATGGCCGTCGACAACGCCCACTGGCAGTCGGCCTTGCCGTTTGGCGCGCGCTCCACCCAGCAACACCGCTGTGCCCATCGCCACAGGCGCTTCCTGTCACCCCATCACCATTATTTGTATCCCCCCGCACCCCCGAGCTGGAATCAGATGTCCCCCACACTCCAATCTCTGATGTTGAGTCGCCCCACACGCCTGCAATCAAGTCCTCTAACCCTGTCTTGCTTGCTCGCACGCTTTGGCCTGCGACGCCCCAGCCACCGTACGTACCTGAGCTCTTCCCAGAGGCGCCGGCACCGCTCGCCGCTGTCCCGAGTACGCCAAGGCCGTTCGCGGATGACTATCCCGAGACTCCTATTGCACCCGCCGATGTCCCCAAGACGCCAACACCGCCTCAACCACCACTGTTGTCCTGCCCGAGAATCCCTGCCTTGTTGCCCGGATCGGCGAGTGTGGCCACGTACTCATTCGGCGTTCCGCCAGATGACGCCGGCAGGTCAACATCTTCGGCTCTTCACGCGCCCAGCACCGATCGGCGACTCGATGCTCGCTCCAGATTCGAAATCGAACTACGTGGGAGACGAGTGCTGGCACACAGTCGAGCCGGGCAGCGCTGACAAACGATAGATTTGCCCGTCAGCGTCTGACGTCAGCTGCGTCAGCACCATGACCTTTCGAAGGTCGATGGGCTGGTACGAGTTGCCGGGACCCAAGAGGTTCGTCCACATGAGGATGCCGCCCGAGCAGGCGGTCTTCCGGACGAACCAGTCGGGCACGGGTTGCGAGGTGCGGGTCGGCACCGGCAGGAGCGTGCGCTGCAGCGCGGGATACAGGAAGGTGCCGCCGTTCGTGATCACCACCGTGCTCGAAGGAACGTGCAGGGCGACCGCTGCCAGCGTGAACGGGTTCTGCGTCCAGTTCGGCGCCGAGTACGAGATGCCGTTGCGAGCCGCCCCGTTGGCGTCCACGCCTGAAGAGACCGCCTGGACAACGACCCCAGCAACGGCGAGCCCCATGACCGCGACGAGTGCGATGCGGGCGAACCTCGGACGAACGACGTCGAGCCAGCGATCTGCGGCCGCGAACCCGAGCACGAGCAGCGGGATGAAGATCGGCGAAGCAAGCCGGGTGACGCCGGCCGGTGTCGACGCGCCCTGGTCGCCAATGAAGTACGAAACCAAGTAGCACGCGAGGAACGCGCAGAGTGGCAGCAACTGGCTGGACCTCGCGTCGCGCAGGCTCAGCTTGTCCGCTCGGAGCAGGCGGGCGACGAAGAGGGCTACCAGGAGCACGCCGCCCACGACGACCACGACGCCAAGCGCGAAGCGTGACGACGACGGCGGCATCTGGGCGGGCCAGACCCAGCCTCCGATCGTGTCGAAGAAGTGGAGCGCCACGTAGCTGAGGCCGTGGACCTGGGTCCCTCTGCTCCCCGCGAACGTGCCCGAGACCTCGTCGTTGCGAATGAACCACACCGCCGGCACGATCAGCCCCAAGGCGGCGAAGCGCCCCGCGGACTCCAGTGCCGTCCGATGGCCTCGATCTCGAAGACCGAGGTAAATCGCGATCGCCCCGGTCGGGACGAGGCAGAGCCCGACGTAGCGGAAGAGGAACGCGATCGACGACGCAGCGACTGCCCAGCCAAGGAGACGACGGCTCTCGGGCTTCTTGAGCAGTGACTCGAGGACCAGGAAGAACGCGAGGCAGAGCGGGAGGAACGCGGTCTCGGACCAGACCCGGTCGTACACGTCGAGCAGTGGGGACGCGATGCCGACCATGATCGTGCCCGCGAGGACGAGGGCGTCGCGTCGGACGTGCCGGCGCAGCAGCAGGTGCGAGAGCCAGACCAGCGCGGCGATCTCGAGGCAGCTGACGAACCTGTCCATCGACTGGAAGCCGACGCCGATCCAGTGCGCGATCGTGAACTCGATGGCGTAGCCGGGCGGATACCAAACAAGCGTCTGGCCGTGAAAGTCGACCAGCCCCTTGCCCGTCGCCAGGTTGAACCCGGCTGAGAGGTAGAAGTTCGAGTCGTAGGTGACCCCGGCTCCCTTGCTCGTTGCGACGAACACGAGGACTCCGGCGATCACCGCCATCACGAGCGCAACGATGGAGAGGGGGGCGGTGAGCCGAAGGGACTCGCGCGGGGCTCGGGGGCTGTCGACTGAAGGGGTGCGCTCGACGGCAACCGTTGTGGCAGACGTGAGCGTCACGAGGCCACGACCTGTTCGTGGCGGGCAGCCCACCGATGGTTCTGCCAGTCGCCACTGGAATATTCCGCCGACACGTGTCGCACCTCCGACGCGCACAGTACATCGGCAGCAGGCAAGATCGCATTAATCCGACCGCGTGACACGAGACTTGGCGGACCAGCTCGATCGTGCTCGAGCCACTGGTGTGGCAAGGATCTCGATGTCGTAGTCCTCGGTTGCCACACATCAGCCTCCGGACCACGTTGTGCTGCGGCGTGCCACTGCCGCAGCTGCACGCGGGGGCTGTCTCGACCCCGGCGTGAGCCCGCATGTGGTGAGCGCGTCTGAGATGGCGGCTGAGACGGTACCCGCCTCCACCACTGAGCGGCCCGCTGCGCGTCGTGCTCACCTCGGTCGAGGTGGACCGTGGCGACGTTGTCCCGATCGTCCCTGGTGGGAGCGATCTCATGACGCACGCAATCGCAACGCCGAGAAGGACAGATCCGATGACGTAGTGAGACAGATCCCCTGACGTAGTGAGTGTGTGGTTCGATCTCGCCATCGTCGGTGCGTACGCTGTCCACGATGGGACCAAGAGGACGTCGCACGAAGGGAACTTCGAGGCGAATGCTCTGGCGCTCGCGCACGCCGCCGCTCAGTCGATTCGGCGCTGCGCTCATCGTGCTCTGCATGGGGACGATGAGCTGGCTGGGCGTGGCCGCGGCTTCGCCCTCGCCGGCCCCAGGTACGCCAGCGCAGGTCAAGGCGCTGGTCGCTGCCTCCGGCAAGATCACGATGGTGTCGCCCGCGGTCGCCCAAGAGCTCTCCGCTGAGTTGACGCTCTGGACACGATTCGCCTATCCCTCCGTTGGGCTCGGCTGCCTGCCTCCCACACCCTGCGTGTTTGGTGATGCCTCGTCGAAGTCGACGATCGTGCTCTTCGGGGACTCACATGCACTCATGTGGCTCCCGGACGCGATCGCGGCGGCAACAGCAAGAAAAATGCGGGTGGACCTGTTCTGGGCGCCAACGTGCCCGCTCGTGGCGATACCTGGCATGTCGTTTTCGGATACGCCGGTGGCAAGCAACTGCAGCTCGTATCGAACGGCGGCGATCGCGCGGATCAAGCAGATCTCGCCGGTGCTCGTCATCCTCGGTGAACGGACATTCCACGCGATCACGACTCCGGGCAACGTGCCGATCTCGAGCCAGCGGTGGACGACCGCGCTCGAAGTGACGATCAACACGATCAAGACAAGGCACACGAAGGTCGCGCTCATCGAGGATCCCGTGGCGTTCACGCACAACCCGGATCAGTGCGTCGCCGCACATCAAACGGCGATACAGGCTCACTGTGCCGTCAAGAGTCCTAATCCCCACGCGCTCGGCCATCAGGCCGCCGAGCGAGCAGCCGCGCACGCGACGGGCATCACCTTTGTCACCACGATTCCCTGGTTCTGCACGAAGTCCTGCTCGCCCGTCATCGGCAACTACTTGGTGCACTTCGACCAGGAGCATGTCTCGGTCCCCTATGCCAAGTACCTCTCGACGGTCTTCACCCAAGCGCTGAAGGGCGCCCTCTAGACGCGCTGCTTGAACCCGACCTAGGCAGCGCTGTAGTCAGTGCTCGAGACGTGGGCGCGTGCGACTCCGGACACCCATTGCGACCTGGAAGTACTGCGGCGTTTGGCGGACGTCGACGATGAGTCCGTGTCGATTGCACGCGGCCGCGAGTTCATCGTCTGATCGGAATCGCTTCACGATCTGGAACGAGCGCCCGTCATCGAGGCGGCGACGCATCGTCTGATCGCCGTCGGCGGGAAGCGTGTGATCGACGGCGGTCGAGAGCTCATTGCGTGCTGAGTCAAGCAGGAACACGAGCCCACCTGATCGAACGGATGCGGCGACGAGGTCGAGGAAGTGATCGAACTGCTCGTCGGGGACATGACTCATGAAGAAGCACGACGCGACTGCGTCAAAGGTGCGGGGCGGCTCCCAGGTGAAGAGGTCGGCCTCGATCGTCGTGATCGCGGTGCCGGCCACGCGCTGACGCAGTCGGTCGAGCATCTCAGGAGCCGCATCGACCGCGGTGACGGTCGCGCCGTGGGCCACCAGCTCCGCTGTCCAGATCCCCGTGCCCGAGGCCAGCTCGAGGACGTCCTTGCCGGCGAGCTCGAACGTGGCGAGCCACCCGCGCACGAGGGCGACCTCGTCGTGCCACGCCAAAGTCGCGGCAGCCCCCCTGTCGAACCTCCCGCGACGCTCGAACCAGTCGTCGTACTCGGGTGCTCGTGCTCGGTAGTACTCGAGCTGCTCGTCGAGGATCGAGGCGTCGACCGGGTCGTGCCGCGTGCTCACCTGGCGGGCTCGCCTTCCCGTGCCGTCAGGTGCGACGCCAGGAAGTCGACCGAGAGCTGGAAGGCGTCCGATGGCACGTCGCGATGTCGCCCTGGTGCCGCGAAGAGTCGCTTCTCGGTGCTCCCGAGCGCCTCGAACAGCGCCAGCGACGACTCGGTGCTGAAGAGGTCGTCGCCCAGCTGGACGAGGAACAGGGTCGGTATCGTCACCTTTGGCGCGTCGTCGGCCAACCTTGCCGCGGTCGGCCCGGCGAGCCCCGCGAGCCCGAGGACGCACGCCTCGACCCGCTCGTCGGACGCGACGAACGGCAGGCCGAGCAACGTGCCCATCGAGATGCCCCAATAGCCGACGGGGATGTCGCCCAGCCCCTCGGGGCCCTGCAGCTCGTCGAGCGTGGTCGACCAGTCGCGGCGCATCCCGTC
Organism: Acidimicrobiaceae bacterium; assembly: GCA_003162395.1. Lineage (GTDB taxonomy): Bacteria > Actinomycetota > Acidimicrobiia > Acidimicrobiales > RAAP-2 > Palsa-459. The sequence continues at coordinate 13,221 of PMON01000036.1, read as the reverse complement.
TGTCAGGGTCGAGTCGAGCGACCAGGCCTGTGCGAACTCGAGCAGGACGAGCGCGGGATCGACGCCGGTCGAGGTCCGTCGTCCCCCGTGCACGGGACCGTCGATGGAGCACACCGCGAGGCCGCAGGTCCGCACGAGGCGGCGTGCGAGGGCCACCACGTAGTCCTGGCGCTTGTGGCCGCTCGCGCCGTGGCCGACCAGGACGAGGCCCCTTGGTGCAGCATCGTCGGGCGTCCACAGTGCGAGCGGTATCTCGTCGTGACTGCCTACGATGGACGCCGCACGCTCGCGGATCCCCCGGACGACGGATTCGGACGTGATATCCACGAGACGAGCGTACTGATCGGCTGCGTGCCGGTTCCGAGGGCCAGCGACAAGGAGTGCGATGAGCCACCCGATGTTCACGTACGAGCCGGGGATGGGAGAGACCATCCTCGAGTACTGCCGGACCAGGCTGTCGCTGGACCCCATTCCCCTCGACTACGGCGGCATCCGGGACGATCCCGCCGCGGTGATCGAGGGCCTCATCAACGAGCACGGCAACGACCCGGTCAAGGTGCTCGAGCTGTTCGCGACGCAGCTCGCGACCGCCGTCATCTCGATCGACAGCCCGCGCTTCCTCGCGTTCATCCCCAATGCCCCGACCAAGGCGTCGCTGCTGTTCGACATGGTCGTGTCGTGCTCGTCGCTCAACGGCACGAGCTTCCTCGAGTCCGCCGGGATCGTCGTCGCGGAGAACCAGGTGCTCTCGTTCCTCGCGGAGCGAGCCGGCATGCCGTCCACCTCGGGGGGCACCTTCGTCTCGGGGGGATCCCTCGGCAATCTCTCCGCGCTCGCGGTGGCTCGCGACGACGGCCGGCGCCACCACCCGTCAGTGGACCCCCGCCACCTGCGCGTGGCGATCAGCGGGGAGGCGCACTCGTCGGTCGGGTCCGCGCTGCACCTGCTCGGGATGGACCCCCTCATCGTCACCTCGAGAGACCACGTGATGAGCGCGGACGGGCTGCGGGCGGCGCTCGACGCGGACGACGACCCCGAGTCGATCGTCGCGGTCGTCGCCACCGCCGGCACGACGAACGCCGGCATCGTCGACGAGCTGGAGGGAATCGGGCAGCTCACGAAGGAGCGGGGCATGTGGTACCACGTCGACGCCGCCTACGGAGGAGCCGCGATGCTGAGCACGACGCGTCGTCACCTCTTCGAGGGACTGCGCCACGTCGACTCGTTCATCGTCGACCCGCACAAGTGGCTGTTCGCCCCGCTCGACTGCTGTGCGCTCGTCTATCGAGAGCCGCGACTCGCGCGGGTGACGCACACCCAGCACGCGAGCTACCTCGACGTCCTCCACGTGCCCGACGACGAGGGCGAGGTCGAGTGGAACCCGTCGGACTACGCCGTGCACCTCTCGCGCCGGGCACGCGGCATGCCCATGTGGTACTCCTTGGCCGTCCACGGCACCGCGCTGTACGCCGACGCGATCGACCGGGCCGTGTCGACCGCCGAGGAGGCGGCCGCACTCATCACGGCGTCGGACCACGTCGAGCTGTGCCGCGACCCGACGCTGTCGATTGTGCTGTTCCGGCGCATCGGCTGGAGCGCCAGTGACTACTACGAGTGGTCCCGCCGCCTGCTCGCTGACCAGGTTGCCATGGTGACCCCATCCAAGTGGGAGGGCGAGACGGTTGCGAGGTTCGCGTTCCTGCACCCGGACACGACCATCGGGATCGTCACCGAGGTGCTCGACTCGATGCGGTAGTCAGCGTCCCTCGAGGAGGGGCGCGTCGGGCGAGCGCCGAGGCGAGCCGAGCTCCCCGCGACGTCGCCATGCGATGCCCGAGAGGCACTCGAGCACGACGCGGTTGGCGAGGTAGGCCGTGATCTCGGCGCTGTCGTAGGGGGGCGAGACCTCGACGACGTCGATCCCGACGATCGGCCCCTCCATCGAGAGGCGCCGGACCGCGTCGAGGAGCTGGCGCGCCGAGAGGCCGCCGGGCTCGGGCGTCCCCGTACCGGGGGCGGATCCGGGGTCGACGACGTCGACGTCGATCGAGAGAAACACGGCGTCACAGCCGTCCGTCGCGATGTGCAGCGCCTCGTCGAGGACCTCGTCGAGGCCACGGCGCGTGACCTCGGTCATCTCGAAGCTGCGCATCCCCTGCGCAGCCATCCACGACAGCGTCTCGGGATCCGGCCAGTAGCCGCGGAGGCCGATCTGCAAGAAGCGATCGCCTCGGCACGCACCTGACTCGATGAGCCGGCGCATCGGCGTCCCATGACCGTAGAGGAGCCCCATCTGCATGTCCGCGGTGTCGGCGTGCGCGTCGAAGTGGATGACGCTGACGTTGCCGAACCCGACGTGGCGCGCGACGCCGGTCACGTCGGGAAGCGCGATCGTGTGGTCGCCGCCAAGGATGACCGGGAACTTGCCTGCCCCCGCGAGCGTCGCGACCGCGGCCTCGAGTGCGCGCAGCGAGCGCTCCATGTCGCCGGGCGGCATCTCGATGTCGCCCACGTCGACGACGCCGAGCTCCTTCAGGGGGTCGACGCCGAGTGCGAGGTGGGGCCTCGACCCGTCGTGCGGCAGGTAGTCCGTCGTGCGGATGGCGAGGGGCCCGAACCTGCAGCCAGCCCGATGCGACGTCCCCCCGTCGAACGGGGCGCCGATGACGACCGCGGTGGCGTCGATCCAGCTCGCCTCGTCACCGAGGTCAGCCGGGGGGACCCCGAGGAACGTGGCATCCGGGCCGTAGAGGTTCCCGATCCTCACCACTTGCCGCCTGCGAGGTCGAGGACCTCATCGAGCAGCTCGCCGCTGCGATTCATCATGAGCGAGATGTGGCCGTCGTCGGGGTATCGCCGCACTCGAGCGCCGCGCACGTGGCTCCCGAGCCACTCGCCGTGTCGGGCGGGCACCATCAGATCCTCGTCGCCGAACCAGATGCCCACGGGGACCTCGATGGCATCGACGTCGAAGCCCCACGGGCGCACGAAGGCCTGGTCGTCGTCGCCCCAGCCGTCGGTCCCGTCCGCGACGCCATGGACGAAGTTCGCGAGCAAGAAGGCCGCGATCCGCGGCGTCGTCGCGAGGATGTCGGCCTCGCTCACTAGGTCGCCCAGCAAGTCACGCGCGGACTTGACGTCGTCGGGGCGCAGCGCGAGCAGGAATTCCCGGAAGACGCCGAGCGCCTCGTCCAGCGCGGCGCCTCCTTCGAGGGACTGGGCGAACTCGTCGATGTTGTCCTGCGACATGCCGTCAGTCCAGTCGAACTCACCCGGCAGATACGGCGCGACGCCGGCGACGGAGAGGGCCGCGGCGCAGCGCGTTGGCAGGCACGACGCACACGCGAGCGCGTGCGGGCCACCCCCGGACCAGCCGATCGTGGCGAACCGCTCCACGCCGAGCGCGTCGAGGAGGTCGGCAACGTCGCTCGCAACCGCGGCGATGGCGCGGCCGGCATGGCGTGTCGACGACGCGTAGCCAGCACGGCTGTACGCGACGAGCCGCAGCCCGCGCTCTGAGGCAGCGGTCACGAGGTCGGGTGGCGCGAGTGACGAGCCGGGCGTCCCGTGGTGGATGACGACGACAGGGCAGTCCGGCTCGCCCCCCTGCACGTACTCGAAGGTGCGTCCGTCCCTCAGTTGCACGCTTGCACTCACCGAATCGCCAGCTGGCATCGCGTCCTCCCTTGGCGCGACGATAGACCGCCGCGAGATGCTCGCCGCAGGTCATCGAACGCCGCGCGAGCCGCTGCTCCTTGCGAGCGCTCTGGTCACGGTGAGGGCTGCACCGTCCGCGGTGCGGTGAGGTCGAGGTACATCTCGACGAGCGTGATCGTCGAGTCCCTCGGCATCAGAATGGCGCGTCCCCCCACGACGAAGCCGTATCGCTCATAGAAGCGCCTCGCTCGCGGCACTCGGTCAGCCACGTCCAGGCCAAGTCGACTCGCGCCCTGTTGGGTGGCCCAGTCGACGACCACGTCGAGCAGTGGCGTCGCCACGCCTAGTCCGCGCCACTTGGGGTCGACCCACATCGAAAAGACCCAGGGGACGTCGTGATCGCGATGGGTCCCACCAGCGATGATGCCGACGTCCGCACCATCTTCGACCGCAACCCACCACGGCCCCGGTTCGAGCAGACGACGCCATCCGGGCTCGTCGTACCCGGACTCACGAGCCGACGACGAGGCGAAGGCGTCGGGCTCGTCCGCAAGCGCGCGCAGCCGTATTGCTCGAAGTCGCTGCCAGTCGTCGCCCTCGAGTCGGTAAATCGTACGCACCACAGGAGTGTTCCACGACGGGCGACTTCGGCGTCGCGAGTATCCTCGGCTCCGTGTCGGCCCTCGACGGATCGTCCAACGACGACGACCTCGCCACTGATGCAACCTCCCGGGCGGCAATCGCGGTGCTCGGCGGCACCGGCCTGATTGGATCCTCCATCGCACGTGCGTTCCTCGACGTCGGTCACGAGGTCATCGTGCTCGCGCGTCACGACGTGGACAGGCACCGAGCGCCCCTGCTCGCGGGCGCAACCCTCGTGCTCGGCGACGCGAGAGAGCCGTCCACGCTCGAGCGAGTGCTCGACGGGGTCGGTCACGTCGTGAGCGCGCTCGCTGCGCCGCATCCCGCGGCGTCTGCCAGTGACCCGCTGGCCCAGTTCGACGCGGAGTTGCCGGTCCTCCTCGATCTCCTGGAGCGCGTCGCCGCCCGAGGAGGGATCGGGTTCACGTACCTGTCATCGGGGGGGGCGATCTACGGCGACGTCGACGAGCTCCCGGTCAACGAGGAGGCAGAGTGCCATCCGGTCTCGCCTTACGGCGTCACCAAGCTTGCAGCAGAGCGCTACGTGCTCATGGCCGCGAGGCGGCGCGAGGTCCCGGTGCGGATCCTCCGAGTCGCCAACGCGATCGGCGCATCGCAGACACACCGGACCGGCCAGGGGGTGATCGCGGCATTGCTGCATGGCGCACAGACCGGGACAGCGGTGCGACTCTTCGGCGACGGCTCGTCGATCCGTGACTACGTCGACGTTGCCGACGTCGCCACGGCGGCCGTCGCACTCAGCGCCCTCGATCGCCCCGCGCTCGTGGTTAACGTCGGCTCGGGCGTCGGCCACCGCCTCGACGCCGTCGTCCACCTGGTCGAGGAGGTCACCGGCGCGGCGATCAAGGTCGAGCAGGCTCCAACGCGCCCGACCGACGTGCGGTCAATCACGCTCGACGTCTCGCGTCTCTGCGGGCTCATGGAGTGGCACCCGCGGACCCTACGCAAAAGCGTCGAGGACACGTGGGCGCAGTGGTGCGCGTGGCGCGACGACGCCCGGCTGGTGACGTCGTGAGCGGCACCGGGCTCTCACCTCGGGCAGCGCTTGATCGGCGGCGGAATCGGGCCCTCGCGATACCAAACGCGGACGGCTCCCAGCTCGAGGGCTTCATCGAGTCACCGCTCGGCGGCGACGCCATCGAGCGCGTGGCGACCATTGCAGGATGGCACGCCTGGGACCACATGCCGGTGGCCGTCGTCACCATCGAGCACGACGGCCGGATCATCGGCCGATCCCGCGAGGCAGGACCTCGTTCTGACGTGGCCGCGAAGTACGGCAGGGCCTCGTACGCCTCTACGGGCTGGGTCGTCGACCTTGACTTCCGAGCGCTGCACGCGGCGTCGGCGACCTTGGTCGCGACCGTGTACCCGATGGCGGAGCACGGCGGCGTCCGCCTGGATCCCCTCACCGTCAGGGTGATCGGCGATCCGACGATCGACCGTGCGGGCGTGCCCTACCCGCCCCCGCCCGGGGTGCTCGGCAACCTCGACGCGCCCGGCGACGAAGCCGTCGTCCCCCTCGGCGCAGTGACGATCAAGGGTTGGGCGAGGTCGACCTACTCACCGGTGGCGAGGGTGTCGCTGTCCGCAAACGGGATCGACCTCGGTCGTGCACGCCTGGGCCTGCATCGCGCGGACGTCGCGGACAGCGACACGGCGATCGACGCCCCGATCAGCGGCTTCGAGCAGGTCGTCGACCTGTCGGTGCTTGGTGAGGACACCGAAGCCATCGTGCTCCGCGCCGAGGTGGTCGCGCTCGACGGCACGACGGATGCGTTCGAGCACCACCTCGGCATCGCGGCGCCAGCGGAGCTCGCCGTGTCGGACCCTGCGGGAGCCGAGCAGCCGGTCCGGGTACGACCCGACGCGCCCTTCAACTTGCTCGTCGTCACCCACGATCTCGGATATGGCGGCGCGCAGCTGTGGCTCTTCGAGCTCCTCCGCCAGGCTCGCGCCGGCTCGGCGTTCCCGTGCACCGTCATCTCGTTCCACGACGGTGCGCTCTTGGGCGCACTCGAAGCACTCGGCATCGAGGTCCACGTCACCTCTGCCATCCCCGTCGACTCGACCGCCCCCTACGAGGGCAGGATCGCCGAGCTCACGTCGTGGCTCCACGGCAGGGGGCACTCCGCCGCGCTCGTCAACACCTTCCGATCCTTTGGAGGCGCTGACCTCGCGGAGAGGCTGGGCCTCCCGGTGGTGTGGGCCATCCATGAGAGCTGGCCCGAGTCCCTCATCTGGGCCTTTGACCACCCTGAGGGGCGCGTTGATCCAACGATCCGTTCGATCGCGGCGCGATCGCTGGCGAGAGCCGGTGCCGTCATCTTCGAGTCCGATGCCACTCGAGCGCTGTACGAGTCTCGCGCGCCTGGTCGATGCGCGCTCGTGCCGTACGGCGTCGAGACTGGCGCCCTCGACTCGTTCGCGTCCTCGACCTCTAAGTCCGTCGCTCGGGAGCGGCTCGGGATCGAGGCGCGAGGTCGCGTCCTGCTCGTCATGGGGACGATCGAGCCGCGGAAGAGCCAGACGCTGATCGCCCAGGCGTTCGGCGAGCTCGCAAGTCGCCACGGCGACGCCGAGCTCATCTTGGTCGGCGACCTGCACACGAACTACTCCGCGGCACTTGCGGCATTCGTGGAGCGCGCGGGGCTGGGCGATCGCATCCGCATGGTGCCCGTGACCCCAGATGCCCTCTCGTGGTACCGCGCGAGCGACGTCCTCGTGTGCGGCTCTGACGTGGAGTCACTTCCCCGGTCGGTCCTCGACGCCATGTGCCTCGGCGTGCCGGTCGTGGCGACGCGTGTCTTCGGCCTGGCAGAGCTGCTCGACGACGGCTCGACGGGACTCCTCTACGAGCCGTGCGATCTCGCCGCGGCGATCGACGCCCTGGACCTTGTGCTCGGCATGCCCGACGAGCAGCTGGCGGCGATCGCCGAACGTGGGAGCGCGCTCGTGCACGCACACCACGATGCCGCCCATTACGCGTCTGACGTCGTCGTGCTCCTGAGGGGCCTCCAGCGCGATCCCACTGCCTCACCAGCCGATCTCCTCAGGGCGCGCTGACGCATCGAGGACGAGTCAGAGTTGTAGCAGGTAGCACGTCATCAGCTCATGTTGGCGACCGGCGACCTCGCGCACCTCGTCAGTGGGCACGAAGCCGCACCGCTGGTAGAACGCATGCGCACGCCCAGCTCGTCCGATCGCCCAGAGCATGAGCTGGGTTGCGCCATCGTCGCGCGCCCACGAGGCGACGGCATCAACGAGATCGTTCGCCACCCCCGTCCCGCGACGTGCTTCGTCGACCCACATCGAGCGGAGGGTTCGGGCCTCAGAACGATGCTCACGCAGCCGCCCTCCAGAGACGATGCCCACCGGACGCTCGTCCTTGAACGCGACGAACCACGCCTGCTCTTCGAGACGGGCCTGCCACGCGGTCGCTGCCAACATCGCCTCGTCCGCGTGCGTCGAGTTGAACGCGAGGGGCGCGTCAGCGAGCGCCGCGAGTCGCACTGACCGCAGCGTCGCCCAGTCGTCGGCGGCGAGCCGGCGCACGAGTGCGGTCACGAGCTCAAGATCGCTCCGCGTCGGCGATCCCGCTCGCGGCGTCGAGCTTCTCGCCAATGAACGTGAAGAGCACCGGCATGGGACACGGTGGCTCGCGTCTTCCGTCTCGCTCCGCTCCTGCACCGAGTCGGAGGCGGTACCGATCGTCGTCTTCGGGGCCGAGGAACTGTCCGGTGTTGAAGGTGCCCGACGTGTGCTCCTCGAGGTAGGTGCACGTGAGCCCCGCGCGAACGGCCGCCGTGACCACCTCTCCCACGCTGTGGGCGTACTGCACGGTCGTCCACTCGATGTCGGCCCCACGATTCGCGTACGAGCCCGTCCCCGAGTAGACGCGCGGGCCGTCGAAACGGTACGGGAAGTCGACAATGAGCGGATCGAGGGACTCAACCATGGTCACGAGTGGGTGCAGCTCGACGAGCACGAGCTTCCCGCCCGGGCGCAGCACCCGTGCGACCCCACCCATCCAGGCATCGATGTCGCTGATCCAGCAGAGCACGCCGATTGACGAGTAGACGACGTCGAACCGGGCCGAGAGGGAGCCGGGAAGCGCCACGGCGTCAGCCTCAACCGTCGTGATGTCGACGCCGCACTGCCGCGCAAGCTCGTCCAGCCGGTCGAGCGCGGACCGCGAGAAATCGACGGCAGTGACCGTGGCGCCCATCCGGGCCATGGAAATCGAGTCGCACCCAATGTGGCACTGCAGATGCAGGACGTCTCGCCCTTCGAGCCCGTCTCCGTGTGTCGCACGCTTGATGGCGTCGAGCTCCTCGTCGCCCAGGAGCGTCCCACCCGAGCGGAGCAGATCCAAGTCGTAGTACGAGTCGTCACCCGTTCCATGGAATCGGGCCATTGCCTCCCAGTGCGCGAGATTCGCACCGCTGTGCTCATCGTCGACCAGTGCCACCGCAGTCCCCCGTCATTCGACCCGAGTGTGGCACATCAGTCATGCAGCGCTGACCGCGTGTGCTCGTGCGAGCACGAGGACGTCAACGGGTTGGTAGCCGAGAGACCGATAGACCGCGTTGCTCGTCGCATTCGACTCATCGGCGAACAGCATGACGCGTGAACCTGCATCAAGGAGCCTCGCGGTGACCGCCGCGGTGACGCCAGCGGCGTACCCCTGCCGACGCTTGGATCTGGGCGTGAACACCGGTCCAACTCGAGTGACGCCGACGCCGCGCGCGGTGACCGTCACGTTGTGACCGGCCATTGAAACGATCTCGCCACGATCTCGCCACCAATGGAGCCGACCGTCTCGCAGCACGCCGAGCAGCGCCGCACGACTCGCCTCGTCGGGCTCCGGACGAGCACCGTCGATCTCCGTTGCAAAGTCGGCGAGCCAGGCCTCGGCGAGCACCAGATCCGCCTCGGTCGCGACCCCAGCTTCGCCAGGAACGGTTGGGGGGATGAGTCGGTCCACTGCATACAGGACGTCCCGCCGCTCAATGCGGAACCTCGGCGCCCCACGCCCCACGCTGGCCGTGAATGCATCAGTAAATGCGCCAACCAGAACGGGCAGTCCGATCAGGCCCGGCAGCTCGGCATCCGCGTTGACGACATACTCTGCGATCGCCGTCGCCGCGCCGTTCGGCATCGGCCCGAGCCCCAGCACGTGGGGGGTCGTGCGAAACGCCGCGCCGACCACCTTGCCCGCCGTGTCTCGGACGAGCCACCAGAAGCACTCCTCATACCGACGTGGGTCGGCGATGACCCCGGCCGCGACGGTTGCCATTACGTTCGTCCGGAGCGGCTCGGCGGCTCGATACTCCGACGTTGCTTCTAGGAACTGCTGTGGCGTGTCACATCGGTCGACTCGCATCGACAGACGATATTCCTGAGTGGCACGTGTAGGTTCTCGGCGTTCAGGGCAGATGGCGTCGGAAGACCGTGGTGGTGCGCTCCTCGAATCCCATCGACTCGTAGAGCCGTCGCGCGGACTCCCTCGATGGGTTCGAGGTGAGATCAACCCTCGCTGCCCCCGCGTCGGCCGCGAGTGCGAGTGCCGCGTCGACCAAGGCACGCCCTGCACCCAGCCGGCGAGCAGACTCGTCAACGACGACGTCTTCGATCCAGGCCCGAACGGCGCTCGGGAGTCGAAAGAGCGCGAGCGTCAGCATCCCCACGATGTCGTGATCGTCGTCGCGCGCGACGAGCATCGTCGTCGCTGGCGACGTCACGATGGACTCGAGGTCGTAGGCCTCGGGCGGCCCCGCTGTCTCGGACAGCTGTGGGAGCAGTCGACGTACTGCGGCCACGAGCTCGGAGTCGGCGACCACCACTCGCTCGATGCTGAGCGTCACTGCTCGCCTCGCCAGACGGGGCGGCGCAGTCTGTCGTAGTAGACGTCACGGTGCTCCCCTCGGAGCGCGGCGAAGACGGGCTCGCCCCACCGCTCGTAGCCCACGATCGGCGAGGGGAGCGTGGACTCGGTGAACCACCCCAGGTCCGTGCACTCGAGCGGGTGCGCCTGCAACTCGCCGCCGACAGCCCTGCAGTGGAACAAGAGGGAGTACAGGGGGATTCGCGACATCCCGAGTCGGAGCCCATCGAGCACGCCGATGAGCCGCACCGGCTCGCAGATGATGCCCGTCTCTTCTTCGACTTCCTTGGTCACGACCTCTGCGGCGGAATAGCCGACGTCGCACCACCCGGTCGGGTAGAGCCACACGCCCGAGTCGGCTCGCTGGATCAACAGCAGCTCGCCGGCGTCGTTGCTCACCGCGGCGCCGACGGCGACCTTCGGCGTGACGTAACCAGCGACGCCCTTATCGATGTCGCCGAGCCACTCAGCCACGAGGCCCTCGGCGTCCTCCAAGACGCCGAGCCCGCCGTCCGCCTCGGCGCGGATGTCGGCGGCGACCCGGAGGATCTCTTCGAAGCGCTCCCGCTCGTACTGGCTCTCGGTGAAGCCGATCCCGGTCCTCGCGATGCCGGCGAGCGTCTCGGCCCATCGCCGTAACGTGCGCTCGTCGACGTCGGACATCGCGGGCAACCTACCAACCGTTCAGGCGACGACGTGGGTGAGCACGTCGTCGAGCGTGCCGACCATCCCCGTATAGAAGGGTCCGAAGTCCGCAAAGTTCGCGGATGCCTCGTCGAACCGCATGGTGTAGACGCAGTCCTTGAGGTCGTCGAGGTGCGCCCCGAACAGGGTGACGCCCCACTCGAAGTCGTCGAGCCCCGTCGAGCCCGTGATCACCTGGAGGATCCGCCCCTTGAACTCCCGGCCGACCTTGCCGTGGCCGCGCATCAGCTCCTCGCGGCGCGCGTAGTCGAGCGAGTACCAGTTGTCCTTGTCCCCGCGGCGCTTGGACATCGGGTAGAAGCAGAACGCCGGCAGGCCAGCGGGGGGCAGGGACGGATAGAGCCTCGCGTCGAGCATCTCTTGTGGCATCCCGGCGGCGTACTCGGAGACCTCGGTGAGCGACAGGTAGCTGTCGGCCGCGACAAGTCCCGCACGGTTGAGCCGCGTCTGCAGCTCACGCAGGACCCACGCGTCGGCGCAGAGCGCCATCACGCAGCAGTCGGCCTTGTGGCCGAGGATGGCGGCGAGCACGACCTGTCCGTCGTGCTCGCCCACCCAGCTGATCGCGTCGGCCACCGCGCCGCGGTCCACCTCGATGTCCGCCCGACAAAAGAGGTGCAGCACGGTGAGCCCGGTCGTCGGCACTAACGCGGGAGACGTGTCCATTCGGACAATCGTAAGCCGACCTCTCGGTGGGCACCGGCCCCCGCGCCTAGCCTCCCTTGCGTGGACGGCACCCGAAGGGTCGGACCCACCGACTGCACCGCGGAACGACGGAACTCGATGGGAGGTGCGTCGCGCCGATGGACGCCAGCTCGATGAGCGACGACGCCTGGATCCGTTCGCTCGACGATGCCACGGCCAAACCCGTGACCGACTACGGCGCGATCGGCATCAGCGCCCTTGCGCTGGCAGACGGGCCCGACCCATGGTCAGCGACCGTGCTCGTGTGCGAGCCAGACGGCGTGCTGCAAGCGCACGTGGCCGGGCGAGACCAGATTTTCCTGCCGCTCGAGGGACGGGGCTGGCTCGAGGTCGAAGACGTGCGCCGCGACATCGAGCCAGGCTCCTACTGCGTCGTGCGTGCCGGCCAACGGCACGCCAAGGGTGCGACCACGCGGCTCGTCGTGCTCGTGCTGCAGTCCCCCACGATCCACGTCGCTGATGATCGGCCCGGACACGACGATGGCGTGGCGCCGAGCGCCACGCCATCGTCGTCATCCAGCCCGGGCGGGGGGTTGCCCGGGTGAGCTCGCTCTAGAAGTCGTCCATCCCGCCGCCGGGCATCGCGGGTGCCTTGTCTTCGGGCTTGTCCACGATCACTGCCTCGGTCGTGAGGAACAGGGCCGCGATCGACGCCGCGTTCTGCAGCGCGGAGCGCGTGACCTTCGCCGCGTCGATGACGCCCGCCTTGATCAGGTCCTCGTAGTCGCCGGTCGCGGCATTGAGGCCCTCGGTCGCCTTCTTCAGGTTGCGGACCTTCTCGACGACGACGCCGCCCTCGAGGCCCGCGTTCACGGCGATCTGCTTCAGCGGCTCTTCGACGGCACGGCCGACAATCCGTGCACCGGTCGCCTCGTCGCCCTCGAGCTTGTCCGCCGTCTCGTAGATGGCCGTCTGGGCACGGAGCAGCGCGACGCCGCCGCCGGGCACGACGCCCTCTTCGATCGCCGCCTTCGTGGTCGACACGGCGTCTTCGATGCGNNGATGCGGTGCTTCTTCTCTTTCAACTCGACCTCGGTGGCCGCGCCGACCTTGATGACCGCGACGCCGCCGGACAGCTTGGCAAGGCGCTCCTGGAGCTTCTCGCGGTCGTAGTCCGAGTCGGTGTTCTCGATCTCAGCCTTGATCTGGTTGATCCGACCCTTGATGTCGTTGTCCTCGCCGGAGCCCTCGACGATCGTCGTCTCGTCCTTGGTGACCACGACCTTGCGAGCGCGACCAAGCAGGTCGATCCCCACGTTCTCAAGCTTGAGGCCTACCTCTTCGGTGATGACCTGGCCGCCCGTGAGAATCGCCATGTCCTGGAGCATGGCCTTGCGGCGCTCCCCGAACCCGGGGGCTTTGATCGCCGCCGACTTGAACGTGCCTCGGATCTTGTTCACGACGAGCGTGGCAAGGGCCTCGCCCTCCACGTCCTCGGCGATGATGACGAGCGGACGACCGCCCTGCATGACCTTCTCGAGCACGGGCAGCAAGTCGCGCACTGCGGAGATCTTGGAGCCGACGAACAGGAGGTAGGGGTCCTCAAGGACCGCCTCCATGCGCTCCGAGTCCGTGACGAAGTACGGGGAGATGTAGCCCTTGTCGAA
>PMON01000037.1 GCA_003162395.1 Acidimicrobiaceae bacterium | reverse complement strand
ACTTTGCGCCCCAGGCGGGCAACGCCACTCCACGTCGTCGCGACGGCCTCTCGACGAGGTGGACGAGCTCGCCGAGGTCCCCGCCACGATGGCGCGAGTCGCCGCTGCCCGGCGGCTCGCTAGGCCTCGCGAAGCGCCTCGGCTGGATGCAGCCGTGCCGCAAGGGCGGCAGGGACGAGGGCCAGCACGTTGCTGACGACGACGACGCCCGCGACGATCGCCGCCACGAGTCCGACGGGTACCACGGCGAGCGGGACCGCGCCAAGGTTCGACGCGAAGGCCAGCCAGACCACGTGGCCCACTGCGATGCCGGTCGGCACCCCGACGATGACCCCGACGACCGCGACGGTCGTGGCCTGCGAGGACACCGCCGTGCCCACCTGCCGACGCACGAAGCCGAGCACCTTTAAGAGCGCGATCTCGCGTCGTCGGCGCGCCACGGTCACGAACAGGAGGTGCGCGAGCGTCGCGGCNNAGCGCGAGCGTGACGCCGAGGAGGGCGGGAAAGTTCACGGCCTGCCCGAAGTTCACCAGGTTGGTCGGGACGGCGAGGACGTTCAGGTCCTGGCCGAACCGCCTATCGAGGCTCGCCACCGTCGCGCGCCCCGCGGCGGTCGGCGTGGTCGCGATCCCCATGCCCCAGTTCGTGTACTGGTTCACCTCCACCTTTTTGAGAATCGCCTTGACGCAGCGCTGCGACGCGGGCCCAGGCGGGCAGATGGCCACTGCAGCGGCATGCAGCGGCACGATCGCCCCGTCGCCCAGGCCACCGGCGCTGATGCTGGGCGGAAACGCGATCGTGCCCGTGACCGTGAACTCGCTCGTGTGCGACGTGCCGGTCGGTCCGATGACCGCGACCGCGACGCGCGAGCCGACGTGCGCCATTGCGGCCGCCAGGGTCTGGGTTCCGAGCGCGAGCTCGCCGTCGCCTTTTGGATACCGGCCGTCGATGAGCGAGAAGGCCATCGGCCCCTTGCCAACCACCGCCAGCAGCGCCTGGACGGGCGCGCCGTTGACGTCGATGTACTTGCCGTTGATCCCGTAGGTGACCTTCGTCACCGAGGGGTTGTGATCGAGGCTCTGCACGAGGCCCGTCGCCTGCGAGTAGTAGAGGCTGCTGAGGTCGACCTGCCAGTTGAGCCCGTACAGCCGCGGCGTGGCCAGCAGATTGGAGAGGCTCGCACCGAAGACGGCCGTCGCGGCCAGCGCTGCCACGGCGACGGTCGTACCGAGGAGTGCGGTCGCGACCGGGACGCTCGCGCGGCCTCGTCCGCGCTCGAGGGCATGTCGCGTCCCGACGAGCACGCTCGGTGGCGCGCCCACCTGGGCCAGCATGCGAACCACCCGAGAGGCACCGCGGACAGCTGGCTGAGCCTCGTGGAGCGTCGTCGCGCGCACCTGGGACGCGCGCCACGCCGGGTACGCGGCGAGCAGCAGCACCACCACGACGATCGCGGCAGCCCCGAGGCCGAAGACGAGGCCATCGAAGATGAACCCGTGATCCGGCTCCGCGGCGCGCGCCTCGCCGACCGGCGTGAGCGGCGACACGGCGACGGCGAGTGCGAGGGCACCCGCGGTGCCCGCGACGGCGATTGCTGCGGCGCGAACCATCCCAAGACCGAACAGCTGGTTCGGGCGGAACCCGACCGCCGACAGCGTCGGGTAGGCGTCGCGCTCCACGATGCCCTGGCGAGACAGGGCCTGTCCCACCAGGGCGAGACCGGCGATGCCCGCCAGCAGGGCGAACAACCACCATCCGTCGGCTTGGGGGTGGATGGAACCCTCGATCGCTGCGATCTGGTCGTCCTCGCTCTGGGGGTAGACGAAGTTGTCGCTCGAGATGCTCAGTTTGTTGAGGTCAGCGGTGAACCGTGGCATCTCCAGGGCCCCGCCGACGAGACGGACCATCGCGACGGAGCCGTGCACCACCTTGGACCCAACGTCGCGACCGAAGGCGTTGCTGGTCCAGAGCGTGTAGCTCGGCGTGGTCGTCGGGAAGTCGAGCATGCTCGCCCCGAACCCGACGACGCGAAGGTGCACGCTCGGGCCGTGCGTCGGCGGCGTGCCGTTGCTCGCCAGCACAAGGTTCCGCTGGTAGGGCGCGTAGAGCGGCACCGTGACGATGGAACCGAGGTGCAACCCATACTGCTGCTGCATCGAGAACCCGGCGACCACGTCGTTGGGGCCGGTGGGCAGCCGTCCTCCGATCAGCTTGAACGTGTGCGCGAGCGAGCGTGGAAGGCCGAGCAGGGCCATGTCGTTCCCCGGGATGAAGTGCCCGTTCTCGATCACGTTGCCGGTGATGAAAAAGGGGATGATCGAGATCGAACGCACGTCAGGGCGATCCACGACGGCGTCGGGGATCGACGACGAGGAGAACACTGCCGCGTCGAAGCCGTACTGCGAGACGAAGTGCGGGAAGGCAGCGGCGGTTCTGCGCCCGGCGGACACGCCGGCCAGGACGGTCCCGCCGACAACCGCGATCAGGAGTGCCAGCGCGAGCCACGACGCGAACCGGCGGCGCGACTCGGCACGGAACACGTTCCAGATGCACGTCATGCGGGCCCCCTCCGAGCACCACACTGCACCGCCGGTGACCGACGGAGCAGGGTGGTACCTCGATGCACGATGTCGTGTTAGCACCCGGCTCGCCGACGTCCCCCCGCGGCGGCACGCCGCGTCACCGAATCGAATGCGCGGACACGTGCGCGGCACGGCTGTCGGTGGCGTCTCGACGTGGCCCGTGGCCAGCTCCAGCGAGCCGGGAGCGGCTGTTCGCCGTCGGTCGGCGTGCGCGTCCAGCCGTGGCGTCGGAAGTGCGTCGTCGGCGTGCTGCTACGCTTGCACGGCTCGACGAGCTCGTTCAATCGTGAGGATGACGTGGCAAATATCAAGAGTCAGATCAAGCGCAACCTCCAGAACGAGAAGCGCCGCCTGCGCAACAAGGGCGTGCGATCCGAGATCCGCACGAGAACCAAGAATGCCATCGCCGCCGTCGGCACGGACGACGAGGTCCAGGCCCTTCGCACGGCGATCAAGCGGCTCGACAAGAGCGCTGCGGCCGGCGTGATCCACAAGAACCAGGCCGCGAACCGCAAGTCGCGGCTGATGCGCCGCGTCAACGCGATGCGCGCCGCGGACTGAACTAGCGAGCGCCGCGCCCCGCGGCCCGGTGCTGCCGGGCGAGCCGTGCGACAAGGATCTCGAGCACGGTGCCCGTCTCGAGTGCGCTCTGGCCCTTCACGTCGGCGTCGGCGTGGGCGATCCACTCGACCGCCTGTCGGATGCGCCCCGCGCCGAGCGCGCCGCATGACGCCAGGAGCTTGCCCGCGGGATAGGGGCCGATCGAGAGCATCGCCGCGGCGTCGTCCTTGGTGCGCGCGCCCGAGCCGTCGAGTCGGAGGAGGCGGAGGTAGTGGCGTTGCAGCGTGAACACGACGGCCGGCGCGGCGCGCCCCCCCGGGCCCACCAGCCGCCCGAGCACGTCGAGCGCGCCCGCGGCGTCGCCCGCGGCGATGGCGTCGGTCAGGTCCCACTCAGGCACCGTGCCGGTCGCCCCGAGGAACGGCTCGAGCTCGTCGGCGGTGACGGTGGCGCCCTCCCCGTAGGCGGCGGCGAGCGTCGCGAGCACCCCGTCGATGCGCGAGAGGTCCTCGCCGACCTGGGCCGTGAGGCGCTCGACGCCAGCGGCATCGAGTCGCACCGAGGACTGCTTGACGTGCGCGGCGACGAACGCCTTGCGATCGCGCACCGAGGTGCCGACGCTCGCGTCCACGACCTCGCCCACGGCACCAATCGCCCTTTGGAGCGGCGCCGGCACGGTGCCGCCCCCCGCCACGAACACGGCGGTCACGCCCGGCACCGGTTCGGTGAGGATCGGCACGAGACGGTCCGCGTCCGCCGCGGTCAGACGTCCAGCGTCACGGACGACCACGACGCGACGATCGACCAGGAACGGCGGCGTCGTGAGCGCGTCGACGATGCGCGCAAGGTCGAGGTCGTCGATGCCGCCGCCGCCGAGCTCTTCGACGCAGGTCGCGGGATCGAGCGTGCCCACGAGCGCCTCCAGCAGATGCGACGTCGCCTGGGCCACGAGCGCGTCGTCACGTCCCTTGACGAGGATCGACGACGGTGTGGTCACGCGGCCTCCAGCACCGAGGCGATGGCGTCGCGCACCCGCACGGTCCCGCGGACGTCGTGGACCCGGAGCACCCTGCAGCCAAGGGTCACGCCGAGCGCGGCTGCCGCGAGCGACGCGTCGCTGCGCTCCTCGATCTCGAGGCCGAGGAGCGAGCCGAGGAAGCGCTTGTTCGACGCCGACAGCAAGAGCGCGTGCCCGGCGCGCGACGCGAGCACGTCGGACCCGCGGAGCAGCTCGAGGGACTGTTCTGCCGTCTTGCCAAGGTCGAGCCCCGCGTCGACGATCACGCGCGATGCCGGGATGCCGGCAGCCTCAGCCCTCTCGGCTCGGTCTGCGAGGAAGGCCGCGACGGTCGCCACCACGTCGTCGTAGACGGGTTCAGGGTCCGCGACCCTGGGGCGCAGCCGGATATGTGTGGCGACGACGGACGCTCCTGCGGCGGCGGCGATGTCCAGGTAGTCGGGGTCCGCGAACCCCGAGATGTCGTTGCCGAGCACCGCGCCCGCACGGAAGCACGCGCCCGCGACCGACGCGCGCCACGTGTCGATCGAGACAGGGACGTCGAAGCGATCGCAGAGCGTCTCGACGACCGGGACCACGCGGTCGAGCTCCTCGTCCTCGTCGATCTCTGGCCCAGGGCCTGCGCGCACGCCGCCGATGTCAAGGATGTCCGCGCCGTCCACGACGAGCGCCGCTGCCCGCGTCAGCAGCTCGTCGAGGTCGAAGGTCGCCGCCGGCGCGAAGAACGAGTCGGCGGTTCGGTTCAGCACCCCCATCACGAGCGCCTTGGTCGTCACGTCGAACGCCCACGGCCCGAGCTCGACCGAGAGGGCAGACGGCGCTCGGAACGGTCGCAACGATCAGAACAACGTGGACGCGAGCGCCCTGCGGTACCTCGAGGTCCTCGGGTCGTCGGGACCAAGCGCGTCGAGAAGGTCGATCAGCTCCTGTCGAGCCGTGTCGTCGTCCTTCGCACGGGCGAGCAGCTCGTCGAGCCGCGCGTCGGTGCCCGCGCCCAGGTCGACGCCCGCAGCGTGGAGCCTCGCTCGCGCCGCCAGGTGGCCCACCTCGCCGGCCTCGGGGAACTTGGCGAGCACGTCGAGCGCCTCGTCGGGGCGAGCCTGGTCAAGCAGCTCGGTCGCGAGCGCGATCGCGATGTCCTCGCGCCCGGGCTCGAGCTGCATCGCGCTGAACAAGGAGACCACGTCGCCCTTCTCGAGCAGCTGGTCCGCCTCGGACGCGACCGGCAGCAGGGACTGCACGAATGCCCGGACCTGGTCCTCGGGCAGCGCGCCGATGAACGAGTCGACCACCTTGCCCCCCGACAGCGCGTGGACCGCAGGGATCGACTGAGCGCGGAACGCGCCGGCGATCTGCGGGTTGGCATCGACGTCGACCTTCACGAGCTCGACGCGACCATCGGTCTCGGCGACGACACGCTCGATGATCGGACCGAGCGTCTTGCACGGCCCGCACCACTCCGCCCACAGGTCGACGACCACCGGCACGGTCTTGGACCGCTCGATCGCGACCTCGGCGAAGTTCACATCGGTTGCGTCGATCACGCACCGACATTATCGGTGCGTGATCGGCCGCCCCTCGTTGGGTCGTCTCGTCGCGCGGTAGCGTCCACGCGCATGGGCGCAGACGTCACCGGGATCGACGTGCCCAGGGTCTCTGCGTGGCTCGAGGCCAACGTCGAAGGGTCGGCCGCGCCCTTTGCGTTCGAGCTGATCGCCGGCGGCAGGTCCAATCTCACGTTCCGCGTGACGGACGCCGCGGGAGGCCAGTGGGCGCTGCGGCGGCCGCCCGTGCACCACGTGCTGCCGACCGCCCACGACATGGTGCGCGAGCACACGGTCCTGTCCGCAGTCGGACCCGCGGGCATTCCGGTGCCCGTGGCCGTCGCCCTCTGCAGGGACGAGGCCGTGAACGAGCGGCCCTTCTACGTCATGTCCTTCGTCGACGGGCAAATCCTGCGCGACGCGTCGTCCGCAGAAGCTGAGCTCGAGCTCGAGGCGCGTGGGCACGTGGGCCACCACCTCGCGACGACCCTCGCGCAGCTCCACGGCCTCGATCCTGACTCGATCGGCCTCGGCGGGCTCGCGCGCCACGAGGGCTACATCGAGCGCCAGCTCCGGCGCTGGCGCGGCCAGTACGAGCAGATGCACGTGGACGGCGTCGAGCACGGAGGCCTCGTCGAAGAGGTCGGTGAGGCGCTCGCCACGCGCATCCCGCCCCAGCAGCGCGTCTCGGTCGTGCATGGTGACTACCGGCTCGACAACACCGTGCTCGACGACGACGGCCGCGTGCGCGCGATCCTCGACTGGGAGATCTGCACGCTCGGCGACCCGCTCGCCGACATCGGCCTGCTCTGCGTGTACTGGGCCGACCCCGGCGACAACCAGGTGGCGCTCGTCGGCAACGCACCGACGACCGCGCCCGGCTTCGCCACGAGGGACGAGGTGCTGGCCGACTACGCCGCGGCGAGCGGGCTCGACTGCTCCGAGGTCCCCTACTACATGGCGTTCGGCTACTGGAAGCTCGCCTGCATCCTTCAGGGCGTCTACGCGCGCTACGTGGCCGGAGCCACTGCGGGCGACGCCGGATCGGTCGACTCGTTCCCCGCGCACGTCACCGCGCTCGCAGAGAGCGCCCGCTCACTGCTTGGATCGCTCGCATGACGACGTCCGAGGAGCGCGTCGTCCTCGTCGACGAGCCCACGCTTGCCGACCCCGTGCTCGTCATCGCCCTCGAGGGCTGGATCGACGCGGGCTTCGGTGCCGCGACGGCGATCGCGACGCTGCTCGACATCTCCGACGCCAACCTCGTCGCGTCCTTCGACGGCGAGTACTTCTTGGACCAGCGGGCGCGACGACCGATGGCGAGGATCGTCGACGGCGTCACGACCGAGCTGCGCTGGCCGGAGATCCAGATGCGCCACGGCACGGACGCGGGAGGGCTCGACCTGCTGTTCTTGGTCGGTCCGGAGCCCGACTTCCACTGGCTCGAGTTCTGCGAGCTCGTGGTGGGACTCGCCGAGCAGTTCAACGTCCGCATCGTGGTCGGGCTCGGCGCGTTTCCCGCACCTGCCCCGCACACCCGCCCCGTGCGGCTCGCCGCGACCGTCCCCCAGGCGTCCCAGCAGCTCTTGGAGAAGGTGGGGCTCGTCGCCGGCGAGCTCGAGGTCCCCGCGGGGATCGTGAGCGCGCTCGAGCTCGCCTTTGCCGACGCGGATATCGACGCGATCACCCTGTGGGCCCGCGTCCCGCACTACGTCGCCACACTCCCCTACCCCCAGGCCTCGGTCGCGCTCATCGACGGGCTCTCGGCGATGGCCGGCGTCGCCCTCGACGCGGCCGCCCTGCGAAAGGCCGCGGACGATGCGAGGTCCCGTGTGAACGAGCTCGTGGCCTCCAACCCCGAGCACGCGAAGATGGTCGCGGACCTCGAGGCCACGATCGACGAGGCAGAGGGCAACACGCTCAACACATCGGTCATCCCGACGGGCGAGGACCTCGCGCGCGACATCGAGCGGTTCTTGCGCGGCGAGGAGTCCTGACGCGGCAATGACCGGCACCGAGCGCACGAGCGACGACGCCGAGCTCGAGTATCGCGCGCGTGCGTCGTCGTTCGGGGCCAACGCCGAGCTCTATGACGAGACGCGTCCGGACTATCCCGCCGGCCTCATCGACGCGCTGCTGGCGCGACGGCCCGCGAGCGTGCTCGACGTGGGCTGCGGCACCGGCATCCTCGGCCGGGCGCTCTTCGATCGTGGCGCGACGGTGCTCGGCGTCGAGCCTGACGACAAGATGGCCGACGTCGCCCGGCGCCATGGCCTCACCGTCGAGCTCGGGACCTTTGAGGACTGGGACGACGAAGGGCGTCGCTTCGACCTCTTGGTCGCCGGACAAGCCTGGCACTGGGTCGACCCCGTCGTGGGCGCGCGGCGGGCGGCCGTCGTCGTGTCGCCCGGGGGCTGCGTCGTCCTCGCGTGGAACGACGCGGTCATGCCGGCGGCGGTCCGCGACGTCCTCGACGACGTCTATGCGCGCCTCGCACCGCCGAGCGTCACCCCGACGGTTCGGCACCGCCCGTCGGACTGGCTGCGTGACGGCGGCTCCGAGGCCGCCTTCGCCGCCCTCGACGAGTTCGACGCGCCCGGGCACGCGACCTACCCGTGGGATCGCGAGTACACGACCGCACAGTGGCTCTGGCAGCTCGAGACCCACAGCGACCACGCCCTCATGGACGCCGGCGCGCGACGGGCGCTGCTCGACGCGGTAGGCGAGGCGATCGAACTCGGGGGCGGGAGCTTCACGATGCACTACGACTGTCGAGCCACCACGTTTCCGAGGAGCTGAGCTCAGTCGATGCCAACGGCGCGCTCCTCTTCGGCGATGCCGAGCCCAAGCTGGTAGCCGTCGAGGTAGATCTCGGCATCGCCTTGGCGGGGGTGGCGGTCCGCGATCGCGTGGAACTCGGCGGAGTGCTCGACGTGGTGCAGGTGCGCGAGCTCGTGGACGAGGACCGCGTCAAGGACCCAGTCCGGGACATTGCGCAGGCGAACCGAGAGCCGTATCTCACCGGACGCGGGCGAGCACGACGCCCACCTCCGGCGCTGGTTGGCGACGAACCTGACCGCTGACGGCAGTCGCGCCTCCGTGTAGAGCTCGGCGAGCACCCGGGCTCGCTCCTCGAGCGCCGCATCGCGCGCGATGCTCTGCGGCCGCTCGCGCATCGCGCGACGGACGAGCTCGTCGACGAAGCTGTCGCGCTCGGCCCCACGGAGTCGCGAGGGGATGGCGACGACGATCTTGGTGCCGGACCAGTGCGCCGAGCCCGTCTTGGTCCTCCGGGTGCTTGCTCGCACCTCGAGCTCGGGACGGTCGAAGGACGCGGGGACGCTGGTGACCGTCGTGGACGGCGCCGCGGGCTTGCGCGCCCGGTGGTTCACGTGACGATGTTGACGAGCCGGGGGGGACGGGCGACCACGCGGCGCGGCTCGCGACCGCTGAGCGCGGCCACGATCGGTCCGCTCGCGAGCGCGAGCGCGACCGCGGCGTCCTCGCTGGTGTTGGCCGCGACCTCGATGCGGTCCTTCACCTTGCCGTCCAATTGAACGACGAGCGTCGCGGTCTCGACGGTGAGCATCGACTCGTCGGCGACCGGCCAGCTCGACGCGTGCACGCCCGGGAGGTCTGGGTGACGGCGCTGCCAGAGCTCGGCGGTCACGTGCGGGGCCATTGGGGCGAGCAGCAGCAAGATCGTATCGATCGCCTCGCCGACGACGTCAGCGTGCTGGTCCGCGGACGTGTGCACGAGCCGCTGGACCTCGTTGTGGAGCTCTCGGATGTGCGCGACCGCGGTGTGGTAGCTCCACTGGTCCACGTCGCGGGTCACGAGCTGGATGGTCCGGTGCGTAAGCCGGCGGAGTCGCACGTCCTCGTCAGTGAGCGCGCCGGACCGCATCGGTGCCTCGCCCTCGGCCAGTCGCCACACTCGGTCGAGGAACTTGCGGCACCCCTCGATCACGCTGTCGGTCTGGTCGGTCCAGTCGAAGTCGTCCGTGGGCGGACCGACCGACAGGTGAAACACGCGCAGCGCATCGGCCCCGGATCGATCGAAGTATCGCTGAGGGGCAATGAGGTTGCCTTTCGACTTGGACATTTTGGTCCCGTCCATGCGGATCATGCCCTGCGTGAACAGCTTGGCGAGCGGCTCTCGCGGCAGCCCAGGGGCGAGGTCAGTGTCGATGAGGGCTCGCATCATGAAGCGCGCGTAGAGGAGGTGCAGGATCGCGTGCTCGATGCCCCCGACGTACTGGCCGACGGGCATCCAGGCCGCGGCGTCGTCGACGTCGAACGGCAGCAGCGCGTCAGGGAACCCGCAGAACCGAAGGAAGTACCAGCTCGAGTCGAAGAACGTGTCGAGCGTGTCGGTCTCGCGCTCCGCAGGACCGCCGCAGGCCGGACACGTCGTCTCGAGGAACGAGCGGTTCGTCGCGAGCGGCGAGCGGCCCGTGGCGTCCATCGTCACGTCGTCGGGCGCGAGGATCGGCAGCGATGCGCGCGGCACGGGCACGACCCCGCACGCCCCGCAGTAGACGACCGGGATCGGGCACCCCCAGAAGCGCTGCCGTGAGACGAGCCAGTCACGGAGCCGATAGTTGACCGTCGCGGCACCCTTCGCCTCTCGCTCGAGGAACGCGGTGGCCGCGACGATTGCGTCGGCGACGTCCATGCCGTCCAGGAATCCCGAGTTGATCTTGGTCCCGGCGCCCGAGTACGCACCGCCGCTCGTTGCCTCGAAACCCTCGGGCGGCTCGACGGTGCGGATCACGTCGAGGCCATGGAGCATGGCGAAGCTGTAGTCGCGGTCGTCCTCTGCGGGCACGGCCATGATCGCGCCAGTGCCGTAGCCCCCGAGCACGTAGTCGGCGACGTACACCGGGACCTCGCGGCCGTTGAATGGATTCGTGACGAACGACCCCGTGAAGGCCCCGCGCGCCGAGGCGCCATCGGGGTCGGAGTCGAGTGAGGCGGCGCGCTCGATCTCGGTCGCGCTGTTCGCGCGCTCCCGAAGCGCGCCGACCTCGGCTGCATGCTCCGGCGTGGTCAGCAGGTCGAGCAACGGGTGCTCGGGCGCCACGACGGCCGAGGTGGCGCCGAAGCCGGTGTCGGGACGCGTCGTGAAGACGCGCAGCCCGACCCCCTCGTGCCCGACGACGGCCAGCTCGAACTCGACGCCCGCAGACCTGCCAATCCAGTTTCGCTGCATCGTCTTCACGCGCTCGGGCCAGTCGAGCTCGGCATGACCTTCCAACAGCTGGTCCGCGTACGTCGTGATTCGCAGGAACCACTGCTCGAGCTCGCGTCGCTCGACGAGGTCTCCCGATCGCTCGCAGGTCCCGTCGGCAAGCACCTGCTCGTTCGCGAGGACTGTCGCGCACCCCGGGCACCAGTTGACCGCGGCCGAGGCTCGGTAGGCGATGTCGTGCTCGAGAAGCGTGAGGAAGATGAGCTGGTTCGCGTGGATGTAGAGCGGGTCGTGGCTGCGGACCTCGCGACGCCAGTCGTAGACGCACCCGAGCCGAAGCAGGGACGCCTTGAGCTCAGCCATGCGTGCCTCGGTGAAGGGCCGCGGGTGCGTGCCGGTCTTGATCGCCGCGTTCTCAGCGGGCAGCCCGAATGAGTCGAACCCAAATGGGGAAAGCACCGCGTAGCCCTGCATCGTCTTGTACCTCGTAACGAGGTCACCGAGGAGGTAATTGCGGACGTGCCCTTGGTGGGCTGCCCCGGAGGGATACGGATACATCGCCAGCGCGTAGAAATGCGGCCGCGTGTCGTCGTTCTCGATCTCGTAGGTGCCCTCGTCGGCCCACACCTGCTGCCAGTCCGTCTCGACGGTCTGGGCGTCGTATTCGCGCGCCATCGCACAATGTTAGGGGGAACGCACCTTCCCACCTGCGAGAACGCCGCGTCGACGACCGGTCGAGCATGGCCGCCATGTCAGTGACCGAGGAACTGGTTGCCGCGTCGGCAATCGTCGGAAGCAACTGTGCGGGATGTTTCGTCGCGGCCATTTGGCCAGATGCCACGAGGGAGCGTCGCAGCCCGGTCCTCCGACGGGTCGTACTGCGGCGTGCCCGATGTACGACGTCGATGGATCACATGAGGCGACGAGATTGCTCACACCTGTTTGTGCGAGGTCAGGTAGTGCCAGGTGCGGATCGGATCGCCTCGAGGGACGCGTCAGTTCGTGCAGGATCAACTGGTACGATTCGGCGCCTTCTGGGGGCGTAGCTCAGCTGGTAGAGCGCTTGACTGGCAGTCAAGGGGTCGAGGGTTCGAGTCCCTTCGCCTCCACGGAAGATGGGTCTTCGGAAGACCCGATGTACGCTTATTGTACGCTTGACCTTTTGGAGCGGCCTGCCGAAAGTAGGGCATCCAAGAACTCGCCCGGATGGCTTCGGATCCTCTCGGAAATTCAACCGCGGCGCTCAGCCAGGTGACCGCCGGTCAGTTCCCGTCGCGTCGAAAGGCTCATTAAAAGCGTCTCCCAACTTGCGTGGCACTACATGCGGGCGGTCGGAAGGTGGTGGTCGGCCCCGCCCGTCAGGGCATCTGCTCGATCATGCCGATGACCTCGTCGCGCCGATATCCCTGGCGTCTCGCAAACTCCACGAGCTCACCAACTTTGAGCCGAACCGCGCTCTGCTGGGGTGTGCCGGTTACGCGGACGCCTCTTCCACGCGTGAAGTCCACGATCCCCTCATTCCTCAGGATTCGCAGCGCGCGCAGGACGGTGTTGCGGTTGACCCCAAGCACCGCGGCCAGGTCAATGGACGGCGGCATCCGCTGACCTGCCCCGATCTCGCCGTCGGCGACCGCTCGTCGAATCTCCGCGGCGACTTGATCGTGCAGCGGCATCGGGTCAGTTCGGTCAATCCGCGCTTGCAGCATGATGCTACTTAGCGTAGCATCTATGACGAATCGGCTGGAGGCTTCGATGAGCATCGTCAGTTCCAAGCCGGACGTCGATGCGGCGGCGGTCCCACATATAGAGGTGCTGATCACCGAAGCGAGACAGCACCGACGCAAGAGGAATCTGATCACGGCCGGGGTCGTGGCCCTGGTCGTTCTCGCTGCGGGGACGCTGCTCGTCGTCAATCGAGCCGGCACGGTTCAAGGTCCTGGATTCGATGGGCAGCCTCCGCCGCTCTCGGGCGGATCCGCCAGCTTGCTGAAGAGCTTCGAGGCCAAGTCCCCCAGCTTGTTCCTCTCGCTTCGGGGACGGGTGACCCAGCCCGAGGTTCCCCCGCGCACGTTCTGGGTCGTCGCGTCGAACACCAAGAGTGGATCGCTCGCGCGGACGCTATTGCCGATCATGTGGGACGGGATGAGCGTCCAAGGCATATCGATCGACCACCGTGGGGGTCTGTGGGTCAGCTACGCAAAGGGGCCGGACTGCCGGAATCGCCCGAATCTAGCTAGTCGTGGGCCATACATCTGCGGGCCGATCGCGAACACCTGTCGCAGCATCGTGGCTCGGTACAACCTCGGCACCGGGGCGTCGACCGTGGAGTACCGGGGCTCGCCCTCCGAGGAGCTCAGTGGATCAGCAGCGAGCCCCGACGGCCGGCTCCTCGCGTACCTCACCCAGGGGTGCACCACGTCAAACGGCGTGTTCCCCGCGGTGCGGATCCGAGACATTACGACGGGTCGCGCGTGGACGGTGCAGCAGGCGGCGACACGCTGCGGCTCCTTCAGTCAGCCCACATGGGACTTCGCAGGCAGAGCACTCCTCTTCAATAGCTACTACAACACGAGTGGCTGCGAACAGACGGGCGTGTGGCTCACGAAGGTGAGCGCACTCAGCAACGGCGCTCCAAGTACTGACAAGGTCTACGCCGGGCATGGTTGCGAGTACCAGTCGGTTGCGCCGCTGGTCGATGGGACTTCCTATGCGATCGAGGCGTGCGGAGGTGGGCCGAGTTACGTCAGCGGCGCTGTGTACCTCGTTCACCTGGACGCAGCGCTCAGACCCTTCGATCGGCACCTGCTCGGGAAGTGCACCGATGGGAACGGGATCTCCACCAGCAGTTCAGGATCGGTCCTCATCAGCGCCTACCTGTACTGCGGCGGAGCCGGCGGTCCCACGCCGACCAAGATCTGGCGTGTCGTTGACGGCCGGGTCGAGGCGCCGGTGACCACGGATGGAACCTCGTGGTTGGGAGAGCAGTCACTGGCCTGGTGACCGGCACCGGAGGGCGTCTTTGCGTCTCAAGTCCGCCCACTCTTGACGACGCGGCGAACGTCCCTACCGCTGCCGGACTCTTGCGCGCTATTCAACGTCTCGACTGCATTTGAGCTTGCGACTACAAACAGTTCTCGTTCTCCGCACGTCCGTGGTGAATTCAGAGGTCGTCGACAACATCGCCTAGAGCCGCCGCCGCCGCTTCACTCGTATCATCGAGCACCTTTGCGTAGACGCTGGTCGTCTTGAGATCTGTGTGACCAAGGAACGTCGAGACCGTTGTGATCGATCCGACCCGATTCAGCATCAGCGTCGCTGCCGTGTGTCGGAGGCGGGCCCGGAAGCCTCGACGGCCCTCGAGGACCCAGCCTCTAGTCCGTTGAGTCTTCAGCCGAGCGGGATCTCCGCCACGGACTGTCCGGTCCAATTCGCAACCCAGACATTCGTGCCGCTTACGGCAACTCCCTTTGGCCAGTTGAGCTGATACTGCGCCCCCTGCAGTCTGCGCATCGTTGCCCCCGTATAAGCATTGATCTCTGTGACGACGTCGGGATCTGGGCTCGTCATCCAGACCTCACCTTCGATCGTGCAGAGTGACGATACGTATCCTTCGCTCAGAGTCCGAATGAATGCACCGGTGCTTGCACTCAGTTCGCTCAGGTCACCATCGATGTCAGCAACGAACACATGTGGTCCGGCGACGGTGAGAGCCAGAGGAAAGTTGAAGTGAGCGCTCAGCACGCCAACAAAGGCTCCCGTTCGTGCGCTGACGGCGATCACGGACTGGTGAAAGAGGTCCTTGGTCGGGGAGCTGAGAGCCCACACGCGAGCTGCGTTCGCCGTGATCGCGGTCGGATCAGCGAAGTTGTACTTCGCCCCCTTCACCAGGAGAAGTCGCTTCCCGGTCGCTTCACTAAATGCAACCAGAGCGTTGCCTTTACATGAGAGCCAGACTCGCGGCCCGTCGGTAGCGATCGCGTCCGGCCCGTTGCAGCCCACGGTCGTTCCGCGAAGGAGGCTAACTCGATTGCCGGTTGCAGTCGAGATGCCGACGATTCTGCCGGTGCTTCCCACGATCCACAGTCGATTCCCATCCAGAGCCATCGCCACGGCGGTCCCGAATCCGTAGGCCGAGCCGTGCAACGTCCGGATGAGCGCGCCGGTGGTGGCATCGAGCTCGTCGATCGTCGCGACGCCCTCGTTGGCGACCCAGATGTGTCCGCCCGCAGCGTCGATCAGATCCGGAAGGCCGAAGCCGTAGTTCGAGCCGACGATCGCCCGAACGAGTCCCCCAGTCGACTCGTCGAGCTCGGTGACAGCGCGGCCCCCGCTGTTGGCAACCCACACGTGTGTGCCGTCGGCGACGATGCCGAGGGGGTACGAGATCTGGAGCTTCGGCCCATGGATCATTCGGATGATCGCGCCTGTCGTCTCATTGAGCTCGACAACTGACCGAGCGCAACCGACCCACACGTGGCTTCCATCGAGTGTGACGGCCTGTGGACCGTAGAAATACTTGCCGGTGCGATACGTGCGCACAACCGCTCCCGTCGCGGTGCTGATCTCGACGAGCCAGCTCAAACTAGCTGCCCAGAGATGAGTCGAGTCAACGGCAATCCCGGTCGGGAGATTGACGTACTTCGGGTCGACGACGACGCGTATCGGCGCGAGGGTCGATGCACTGAACTCTGAGAGCGATCCGTAACTGCCCTCGTTACCCACCCACACATCGCCCGCTGCGATCGCGATCGAAGAGGGTACGTTGAAGCCGAAACGTTTTCCGGTCACGACTGCGAGCAGCGCACCCGTTGCCTCGTCAATCTCAGCCACTGTGTTGTTGTCGACATTGGCGACCCAGAGATCTGTTCCGTCAGAGGCGAGTGCGTCGGGATGGTCCACTCCGGCGCGAACTCCGGATATTTTCTTGACAACTGCCCCGGTCGAGGCGAGGAACTCGGTCAGTCCTGTTGAGCTCGCTACCCACACGTCAATGCCATTGGAGAACACGGCTGTGGGCCCATCGATGTCATAGGCGGGTCCGCGGATGGTTGTGACGTAGGCGTCCGACGACTGGACCAACTCGATGATGGAGTTCCCGAACTCATTGGCTACCCACACATGGGCGCCGTCGGCGGCGATTGCGGTTGGCTCTGAGAAGCCCCAGCCATACACCTGAACGCCCGCGTCTGGCCCGGTCGCCCCACTCGGCGCCCCATCCACAGCGAGAATGGCCAGCGCGGCCAGGACAAAGGCAGCTGCAGCTTTCGCCGCACGTACGAAACGAGAGCGATGCCCTTTCAGTTTCGGTTCGGCCCGCGGACGGGAGCTCATGCGTGTCCCTTCAACTCCGAGGCTGCTCGTGCCGAATACTCTGATTGCTCGTTCATCTGAGCAGATCTGAGTTCAACTTGCCGACAGCCCCGATCCAGTCTGACGCTGTCGACTCAAGGCCGAGGCCTGTTCCCAGTGATGCCATTGATCGCCACAATCCTCAAGGTGCGAGCCACACTGATCGAGCTCGGGCGGTCAGTACGCGACTCCGTCGACCTCCGCATGGCACCCTCACCACGAGCGAAGATGGGGCATGAGCTACAAATCCCGCTTCAAAGGCGCATACCGCGCCGCGGCCCTCGGCCTGGTAGTAGTGCTCTGCATGTCGCAGGGAGCCTCTGCTTCCGTACGACTCGGATCGTCGAATCATGACGGCGTCGGCCTCGCGGCTCCACATCCACGTGCACTTAGCGGAATCAACGTCCTCGGCTGGGGCTTCGCGTCGCCGGGACTGACAATCTCTGACGGCACAGACGTGTTCGTTGACGATCAACTCACAAGCTCGATCGTGGAGTTCGACGCGTCGACCCGATCCGAAGTCCGCTCGTATGGCTTCGGATATGGATTCGGGCCCAACGTGGTTTCCATGGCGACCAACGGAGTGGACCTGTGGGTTTCGGGTGGGGCAGACATCATCGAGATCAGCCTCGCAACCGGCGCAGTGGTGAGAAACCTCTCTTACAAGCATGACGATCTGCCAGGTGGTGCATCCTGTCTCATCGTGACCGGTCCGGACCTCTGGGCATGCGGCGGGAGCAATGTCGTTGAGATTGTGACGTCGACGGGAGCCGTACTGCGCGATCTCACGGCGTCCAGCTACAACTTCAAGTCTTCGGCCTATTCCGCCGCGTCAGACGGGACACACCTGTGGGTCCTTAGTGCCAATGGCGTGAACACGACTGGGTCGCTCACCGAGATCGACCTTTCGAGCGGCGCACTCGTCCGAGCCGAGAATGATCTCGCCGAGCTCGACAATCCCCTCGGAATTGTGGCGGACCCATCTCGCGTCTGGATCACAAACTGCGAGGCAGCATGCGGCTCTTCGGCCGGGGCGACGGGATCGGTCACGGTGCTCAGCGCGACCACCGGGTCAGTCGAGACCTCGCTCTCAGGCACCTCCTTTGGGTTCGACAACCCACAAAGCATCAGCGCCGACGGTGTGCACGTCTGGGTAGGGAATGCGAACGGCCGGTCCGTCACCGAGATCAACGAATCGAACGCCACCCTCGTACGGGTCTTGCGTGCCTCGAGCGATGAGTTTCGACAGCCATTCGTCGACTCGGACGGCTCGCACGTGTGGGTCGCGAATTCTGGAGCGAGCGACGTCACCGAGCTCGACGCCTCGAGCGGGGCACTCGTAACGGTGCTGAGCGGACAGACCGACGGTCTCCTCGTGCCAGACCGCATCGCGGTCGACGGCTCGCAGGTGTGGGTCTGCAACGACTATGGCGCCGCGACTGTCTCTGAGATCGACGAGGGCACGGGTACCTTCGTGCGAAGTATCCACATTCCCGTTCGAGCGACAGGGGACTGCGATGTCGCTTCGAACGGCGTCGACGTGTGGGTCATCTACCTGGGAACGGACAACTTCTGGGAGTTTCGAGCCTCGAACGGCTCATTGGTAAGGAGGGTGAGCGGCTCCAAGGAGAAGTTCGAGTACCCCTTCTCGATTGTTGCAAACTCGCGTCGCGTCTGGATCTCTGACGGGTACCGAGGTCTCTACGAGTTCAGCGCTACGACTGGCAGACGCCTCCTGACCGTCATGGGGCCGAAGGATGGGCTCGTCGATCCGTCGGGCCTCGCGCTGCTTGGATCCCGGCTGTGGGTTGGCAACCAAGGGAGCAACTCGGTCGCGGAATACAACGCGACGACCGGTGCATTCGAACGCGAAGTAAGAGGGTCCGCGTACCGATTCACGCAATCCTCAGAGGTTGCAACCAATGGGGCGGACGTCTTCGTGACCGGTCCCTACGAGCAGGTCGTGACAGAGTTTCGAGCTTCGGATGGTGCACTCCTGAGGGTCATCCATGGATCTCGGTACGGCTTCGACTGGCCCGACGCCATCGCCGCCGTGGGCACTCGGCTGTGGGTGGCAAACCACTACGGAAACGACGTCATCGAGGTCAATACGGTGAACGGAGATCTCGTGCGAGTCTTGGACGAACCGCCCTATGACTTCGAAGCCCCCAGCGACATCGCTTACAGCAGCGGTCAAATGTGGGTAACGAACAACTACGGCAATACCGTGACCGAGTTCCCCGCATCGTGAGGGCGGCAGCTCAGCAATCGCTTCCGCAAGATGCGACAATCGGAGGTCAGTTGACTTAGCGCGTCGGCCTTCCGACACCAACGGGCTCCGACTCCCTCAGTTTCAACCGCCCTCCACTCTGTAGCGTCCGCGATATGGCAGCCACGGGCGACACGGGGGCCAGTGTCACTGTGGCCTTCCAGATCACAGAGAAGGAGTTCATCCAAGGTTGTCAACGCGGCTATCGCCACAGCGCCTACTTGCCGATCTTCGTGCCAACGACGGTCGTCGTTGGCCTTCTTGCTGCAAACAGCCTCAGGGCGCACCACTCGGTCTCGTGGATCCCGGTTGCACTCTTCGCTCTCGGATACTGGCCGTGGTTCGTGTTGTTGCAGCCCAAGTGGACGTTCTCTCGGAAGGCGACCGCTCGCGAGCTTCGGAGGATTACCTACTCAGAAGCTGGCAGCCATCATCAGGGAGAGACCTACACCTTGGATCGACCCTGGTCGAAGTACCGGGGGGTCTACGAGTACCCCGACATGTACCTGCTCCGCTATCAGGGCGGCAACACGAACACCCTCGCCAAGCGAGCGTTTGCCAGTCCGATGGACGAGGAAGTCTTTCGGACAGTTGCCTCATCGCACGTAAAGTGTCGCTTCCTCACCGAGTAGTCCGATCGACCGTCAACGACTGCCCAAGTCGATGCCAGCGTCTCCAACGCCGGCCCGGCCTACTACGGCCCTCGGATATCAAGTCCCGTGGGGAGTTCCATGCAGCTTGCAGGCGCTGTGTCACACGCAGGGGACGCACCCGCACGATTACTTCAGCGAGGGACGCAGAATCTGCGTGCTGCCCGGCGACTCACAGTTGTACGATCGAGTCGTGAGGGATCCAGATGCTCCCAGCGAGCGCTCAGTTGAACCTTGGGAACGGGCCATGAGCGATCGCGATGCTCCCAGCAAGCGCTCAGTTGAGCCTTGGGAATGGACCATCTTCGGCACACTGTTTTTTGGCTTTGCATGGTCGATCGTGTCGCAGTTCTATGACCCGTCTGCTGGTTCCTACCTTTCATTCCCGATGCCGTCCATTGGTGGGGTTATCGAACTGGGAATCATCGCCATCGCCATGATTCTCACGGTCGGCTATCGCCATCGTCTGCGAAGCATCACTGACTGAAGCCGTTTTCCGGCTGGGCGTGCCCCACTCCCCGGACCTCAAATGTCATCGTCTCGCCCGCCCACGGCTCGACACGCCAGTTGGAGATTGTGCAGGTCGGCCCTCCGACACCAGTCCGTTCTTCAGATATCCCCTAACGGCATGGGGGATGCTGAGAGACGAAGTGTTCGTTTTCGCGATTGGTAGCCGCTTACTCCGATCCGCCCGGCTTACGATCCCTGCGTGGAGTTCCTTGAGTTCTTGGTCCGACTGGCCGCCAGCATCAACTCCGTGCTCCCAGTCGGATTCCAGGTTGAGCCGAACCGTCGACCGGATCTCTTCGTCTTCCACGAGGCCTGCCAGGCGCAAGAAGAAGAGCATAGGAGAGAGCTGTCGGCACGCGATGTGGGTGTGTACGCCGAATGCGAGATCATCAGCAGCTCGGAACACCATGTCCTCATTTGCAGCGGCGACTCGAACCCCTCGCCGTCACGGGTAAGAGACGAGCCGGACCTGTTCTTCGTGACACCGCCTGAGGCTCGAAGTGCGTCCGGTACCTATGTCCATGGATATTTCAGCGATGAGTCACCCTTCGGGAGATCCGAGGATGAAGAAGGAAGGCTGGTGGAGGCCGCGGTATGGGTCCTCGACAACCTCCAAGACTCGCTTTGCGAAGGGACCGGTAAGCCGTGGCCGAACGAGGGCATAGCTCCAGTTCCTTCGCCCCACGGACAGATCGCCGATCGACAGCTGCGGCTCTGGTTCGAGGACTCGCGAGGCACGGTGCTGACGCTTCCGGCCATTCCGCTCGACTGACGCTGGCTAGCCCGGATCGTGCAATAGGCATCT
>PMON01000044.1:61126-93316 GCA_003162395.1 Acidimicrobiaceae bacterium | reverse complement strand
TCGACCTGTACTCGTCGGGCGTCACCCTCCAGGCGATGGGCGTGCGACTGCGGCGCTACCACGCGGTGCTGCTCGACAGCGCGATCTGCCTCGGCATCACGTTCTACGCCGTCTTCGACGCGCACTTCTCGACGCTGCTCAAGGACTTCGTCGAGATCGTGATCGTCTGGATCGCCCCGTGGTGCGGGATCTACCTGACCGACTGGCTGCTTCGGCGGCGCCGTGCCAACCCAGTCGCGCTCCAGCGGCCCGGGCGAGCGAGCCCCTACTGGGCAAGCGGGGGTTTCCACTGGCCCGCGATGGCGGCCCAGGTGCTCGGCGGCATCGCCGCGCTGCAGGCACTCAACCCGACGTTCGGAGTCCCGAGCTGGCTGAACTCGATCTCCTCGCACAATGGGCACCTCGACGGGTCGGTGTTCCTCGGCTTCGGCGTCGGCGCGCTCGCGTACCTGTTCATCGGGCGCGCTTCGGTGCGGCGCCAGGAGGGCGAGATCGCCCGACTCGATCCCTGACCCGTGCGTCAGGCGGCGGGGACCGTCACGTAGGTGCCGTCGCCGGCGGGGCGAAAGAGCGGCAGCTCGCCGAGGACCCTGATCCGTCGCGCGTCGTCGCCGAGCGTGCGCCGCCAGGCGTCGCCCTCGCTCACGATCGCCCCGATCGCCACCGGTTCGGCCCCCACGCCGCGCAAGAGCCGCAGCGCCGCCGCACACGAGCCACCCGTCGACACGACGTCGTCAATGAGCGCCACACGGCGACCCTTGACCGTCCCGATCCGCTCGCGGTCGAAGAGCAGGCGCTGGGGCACGTCAGTCGTGATCGAGCGCACGGGCTCGGCAACGGCGTCGGCGAGGTGGATCTTCGGCGTCTTGTGGAGGATCACGTACTGATCGAGTCCCAGGTGCCGCGTGACTTCGATCGCGATCGGGATCCCCATGGTCGCGACCGACGCGACCACCTCGACATCGAGGTCCTTGAGGACCGCCGCGAGCTCGGCGCCGGCGACCTCGCAGAACCGAAGGCCCAGGTCGACCGTGATGAGCAGCGCAATCGCGGTGTCCTGGCTCAGCTCGACGATCGGCAGGTCCAGCTCCTGGGAGCCGATCACGCAGTGATAGGTGGGTCGGGCCACGGCATCGAGGTTACGGAGTTCCTGACCCTACGAGCCGCGACCTTCGTCGCTTAGCGGGGTGGCGGGCCGAAGAGCCGGTCGCCCGCGTCACCGAGCCCCGGGACGATGTAGCCCACGTCGTTGAGCGACGCATCGAGCGCGGCGGTGACCACGCGGGCCGTCGGATGCGCGGCCATGAAGCGCTCGACGCCGGGAACCGAGGCGATGAGGCACAACGCGGTCACCTCGGAGGCGCCGCGTGAGCGCAGCATGTCAACGACCTGGATCAGCGAGCCACCAGTCGCGAGCATCGGATCGCAGACGACGACCTGCACGCCGTCGATCCGATCGGGAAGCCCGTCGAGGTACACCTCGGGCTGCAGCGTCACTTCGTTGCGCCGCAGCCCCACGAGGCACACACGGCTCCTCGGCAGTGCCTCTTGGACGGCGGGGACCATGCCGAGACCTGCGCGCAGGATCGGGACGACGAGAAACTCTTCGTCGACGATCTGTGCCGCGGCACCCTTGGCGACCGGGGTGTCGACGACCGTGTCGGTGAGAGGGGCGTGACGGAAGGCCTCATAGGCGATGAACCGGGAGAGCTCGCCAGCGAGCCGGAGGAAGTCCGGGTTGGTCGTCTTCTCGTCTCGAAGCCAGCGGAGACGGTGGAGCACGAGCGGGTGCGAGAGCACGGTCACCCGGTCGTCGAGGGACATCGTGCAACCATAAGCGAGCCCTCGTGGTCGCCACCGGCTCGCGTCGAGGGCTCGTGACCGCCGCGGCGCGGGAGGACGCGAACACCGTGCCGATAATCTTGTGGGAATGCTGTTCCTCCGCGTGTCGAAAGCCGCGCGATGAGCAGCACCACGACCGCGCCACCGCTCCGCGAACACTCCTACTTCCCCATGGGGGAGGCGTCCAAGTACCGGCGCCCGAAGGGGCACCTCGACCCCAACGTCAGCAAGTCGTGGCTGCGGCGAGTGCTTCCTGTCCTGCGCGGTCACCGCAGCGGATTCATGGTCTTCATCGGCCTGTCGTTCGCGAGCTCGATCTTCCAGATCCTCGCGCCCAACGTGATCGAGAGGGCGACCAACGCCGTCGTCAACGGCATCAAGCACCATGCCACGACACATCTGTCCGTCACCGGCTACGCGGTCGATCTCGTCGTCCTCGGACTACTCGCGGGCGCCACGGGGCTCGTCTCGCGCTACTTCATGTACCGCACCGCCTATGACATCGAGTTCGACCTGCGCAACATGATCTACGAGCACCTCACGACGCTGTCGTTCGGTTTCTACGACCGAGTGCAGTCGGGTCAGCTCATCTCGAGGGCGAACTCGGACATCCGAAGCGTCCAGATGTACACGACGTTCGCGCCGCTGATCCTCGTGCAGTGCTCGATCGGGGTCATCGCGTTCGGGTTCATGCTCTACTACAACTGGCTGCTCGCCCTCGTCGCGCTGGCCATGATGCCGCTGCTCTACAGAGTCGGCGTTCGCATGCGCAAGATGATGTTCCCGATCTCCTGGGTGATCCAGGCACGCCTTGCAGGCGTCGCGACCGTCGTCGACGAGAACGTGAATGGTGTCCGCGTCGTGAAGTCCTTCGCCCAGGAGCAGGCCGAGCTGCGAAAGCTGGGCGACGCGGCGAAGAAGGTCGAGTGGTCCTACATCAAGGACGCCGACATCCGCGGCCAGTTCACGCCCTGGGTCCAGAACCTCCCCCAGGTCGGACTCTCGCTCGTCCTCGGCATCGGCGGCTGGCTCGTCATCAACGGTCGGTTCGACACCGGCGGACTTCTCGCCTTCAACCTCTACTTCGGGATGCTCCAAGCCCCGTTCATGATGCTCGGCCAGCTGGTCATGATGGGCCAGCGGGCCAAGGCGAGCGCCGAGCGGATCTTCGAGATCCTCGACGAGCCCACCGACATCGTCGAGCGACCCGACGCCGAGGACCTGCACGTCACCGAAGGTCGCGTCACGTTCCGACACGTCGACTTCTCCTACCGCGACGGCTCGCCGATCTTCAACGATCTCTTCTTCGAGATCGAGCCTGGCGAGTCCGTCGCGCTCGTCGGCGAGACCGGCTCTGGCAAGTCAACGGTGGCCCGCTTGCTCACCCGGTTCTACGACG
The DNA here is from genome assembly GCA_003162395.1 of Acidimicrobiaceae bacterium. GTDB lineage: Bacteria > Actinomycetota > Acidimicrobiia > Acidimicrobiales > RAAP-2 > Palsa-459. The sequence goes on along the minus strand of PMON01000044.1, from coordinate 90,075 downwards.
TGAAGGGCGGCGGCGTCGAGATCGACGGGCACGACGTCCGCGACGTCACCCTCGGCTCATTGCGCGCCGCAGTCGGCGTCGTCCAGGACGAGCCGTTCCTCTTCTCGGTCTCCATCCGCGACAACATCGCCTACGGCATGCCTGACGCCCCCTTCGAGCAGGTCGAGGCAGCCGCGCGCGCGGCCAATGCCCACGAATTCGTCGAGCGCCTGCCCGCGGGCTACGACACGGTCGTGGGTGAGCGGGGCTACACGCTCTCTGGCGGGCAACGCCAGCGCATTGCCATCGCGAGGACGTTGCTGCTCAATCCTCCCATCCTTGTCCTCGACGACGCGACGAGCTCGATCGACGTCCACATCGAACAGGAAATCCACGCCGCGCTCAATACGCTGCTCGAGCACCGCACCACGCTGGTCATCGCCCACCGGCTCTCGACGATCGCACTCGCCTCTCGCGTCATCCTCATCGACGAGGGACGGGTCGTCGCCACCGGCTCGCACACCGAGCTCATGGCCAGCACGCCGCTGTACTCCGAGGTCCTCGCGAGGACCGCGCTCGACGCCGAGACCGTTGACGACGACGAAGCAGAGGTGAGCTGATGGGCTGGTCCGGCGGCGGCTTCGGCGGTGGCGGCGGGTTCGTCGGCGCGCAGGCAGCGGCGTCGTCGGCGGGGCTGCCCTTCGGAGGGATCCCGACCGAGCTGCAGGTCGGCGTCGACCAGATCCTGTCGACCGAGCCCGAGCACGAGGGCGCGGACCTCGTCTTCACCCAGCGCCCGAGCGAGCGAGAGACACGTCGCCTGTCGATCCCGCTGCTCGTCGGTGAGCACCCGGTACTCCTGGCCGCCGGCCTGGTCCTCGTGCTCGTCGTCGGGATGTTCGGCGTTGCTGGCCCCTACCTCGTTGGCTACGCGATCGACCACGGCATGCTCCCGCACCATCACGACCTGCGCACCGTGATCGTGGTCGCCTCGCTGTACATGGTGATCTCGATCGGCGTCGCCTACGCACAGCGCGCATTGGTCGAGGCCTCCGGACGGCTCGCGGCACGCGTCATGCATCGGCTCCGGATCCTCGTGTTCACGCACCTGCAGCGCCTGAGCCTCGACTTCTTCACCGAGGAGAANNTCATGAGCCGGATGACGAGCGACATCGAGAACCTCCAGCAGTTCCTCCAAGACGGCATCAGCTCGTTCGGGATCCAGCTCATCTCGATGATCACGATCATCGCGCTCATGTTCTCCCTCGACGAGAAGCTCGCACTGCTCACCGTGATCACGGTGATCCCGATCCTCACGGTGATCACGATCTGGTTCCACCGCGCGTCCGAGCGCGGGTACCTGCGGGCCCGAGACGGCATCGCCAACGTCTTGTCGGACCTCTCCGAGTCGCTCTACGGCATCAGGGTGGTGACCGCTACCAACCGCCAGCAGCACAACGTCGTGCACCACCGCAACGTCGTGGGCGAGTACCGAGACGCGAACCTCTACACGGGACGTGCGAACGCGATCTACGGACCCTCGACCGCGGCGATCGGCATCCTGGGCCAGGCGCTCCTCCTCGGCGTGGGCGGCAACATGGTGCTCCGCGGACAGCTCGGGGTCGGCGTGCTCGCGACCTTCATGCTCTACATCGGGCGGTTCTTCCAGCCGATCCAGCTGTTGGTCCAGCAGTACAACGTGCTGCAGCAGGGACGCTCGTCGATCACGAGGCTCCGAGAGCTCGTGGAGACCCCGCCGAGCGTCCAGGATCGGCCCGACGCCGTGGCGCTCACCTCCGTCGAAGGCGCCATCAGCTTCCGGGACATCACCTTCGGCTACGACCCGGCTCGTCCGGTGCTCGAGCACGTCAACCTCGAGATCGCCCCGGGAGAGTCGATCGCGTTCGTCGGACCGACCGGCGCCGGCAAGTCGACCATGGCCAAGCTCGTGAACCGCTTCTATGACCCGCAGGGCGGCGCCGTGCTCGTCGACGGCACCGACATCCGCGACGTGACCCTGAAGTCGCTGCGCCGCCAGATCGGCGTGGTGCCCCAGGAGCCCTTCTTGTTCGCGGGCACCATCAAGGACAACCTCAAGTTCGCCAACCCCGACGCGACGGACGCCGACGTGGACGAAGCCGTCGACCAGGTCGGGCTGCGCGAGCTGATCGACCGGCTCCCCAACGGCATCGACACCATCGTGCACGAGCGCGGCCAGACGCTGTCGGCGGGCGAGCGCCAGCTGCTCGCGCTTGGGCGGGCATTCCTCTCGCACCCCCGGGTGCTGGTGCTGGACGAGGCGACGTCGAGCCTCGACCTCCGCAGCGAGACGGTGGTCGAGCGAGCGCTGACCGTATTGCTCGAGGGCCGCACCGCCATCCTCATCGCGCACCGGCTCACGACCGCCAAGCGCGCCGATCGCATCGTCGTGATCGAGGACGGCGGCATCGTGGAGTCGGGTTCGCACGACGAGCTTGTCGCCCTCGGGGGCCGCTACGCCGGCATGTACGAGACCTGGGTCCGCCAGGGCGACCTCGAGGGGAACGCCGGCCAGTAGCTACGCGCGCTTGGCGACGTCGTGGACGGCGTCGAGGAACTGCGGCCAGACCGCCTCCGGCAGGTCGTGGCCCATCTTGTCGATCACGAGCAGCGTCGAGCCCGGGACCGCGCCGGCGGTGGCCCTGCCACCGTCGAGCGTCACGATCGGGTCGATCGCCCCGTGCACGACGAGCGTCGGCACGGTCACGCTCGCGAGGCCGGGACGACGGTCCGGGGAGCCGACGATCGCGGCGAACTGCCGCGCGACGCCGTCGGGATAGAACGCCCGGTCGTACTGGCGTCCCGCGATGTCGGCCATCCACGCCTCGTCGAGGCCGAGCTCCGGCGAGCCGGTGAGCCGCCACGAGCGAAGTGACTGCTCGATGACGCCTTCCCTCGTCGTCGCCCCCGGCTCGAGCATGAGCGCGAGGACCTCGGGCGTCGGCGTGCCGACGTGCACGGGATCCGGTGACGACATGACCGAGGTCAGCGATCGGGCCCGCCCGGCGTGCCCGATCGCGAGCGCCTGAGCGATCATCCCGCCCATCGACACACCAAGGACGTGGGCCGAGCCGATGCCGAGCGCGTCGAGCAGCGCGGCGGCGTCGTCGGCCATGTCCGCCATCGTGTAGGGCGCACTCGCGTCGCCCGCGACGACGGCGACAGCGTCGGGGATCGGCGAGCCGTCGAGGTGCGTCGAGCGGCCGGCGTCGCGGTTGTCGTAGGTGAGCACGTAGAAGCCGAGCTCGACGAGCTGGTCCAAGAGGTCCGCGTGCCAGGCGATGAGCTGGGCGCCGTGGCCGTGGATGAGGAGCATCGGCGGGTTCGCGGCGTCGCCGTGGACCTCGTAGCAGATCTCCATCCCGTTCGCGGCGGCCTGCAGCACTACGACGCGAAGCCCTTCACGAGCTCGATCAGGTCGGCGTGGCGCTGGTCGCCGAGCGGCACAGGTGCGACCTGGAGGTGCGTGACGCCCGCCTCTCGGAATGCCGCGACGCGCTCCTTCACGTAGCCCTCGGGCCCGCACAAACAGGTGAGCTCCAAGAGCTCGTCGGGCACGAGCGCCTCGGCCTCATTCTTCTTGCCCGAGAGGTACAGCTCTTGGATCTCGGCTGCCTCCTTCTCGAAGCCGTAGCGGCAGGCCAGCTCGTTGTAGAAGTTCTTGCCCTTGGCACCCATGCCCCCGACGTAGAGGGCGACCATCGGCCGGCCGCGCTGGCGGAGCGCGACGACGTCGTCGCCATCGCCGATCGCGAGCATCCCGCCGGCGCTCACCATCAGCGTGCCGAGGGACGGAGCACGCTTGGCCTCGCCCTCGGCGAGCGACGAGCCCCACACCTCGCCCGCGCGCTCGGGGATGAACAGGATCGGTAGCCAGCCGTCGGCGACCTCGGCGGTCATCGCGACGTTGCGCTCGCCGAGCGAGGCGACCCACACGGGGATCGCCTGGCGGACGGGGTGGGCGATGATCTTGAGCGCCTTGCCGAGGCCGGTGCCCTCGCCGGGTGCGAGCGGCAGGTCGTAGTAGCGCCCGTGGTGCTCGAGCGGTGCCTCGCGGCGCCACACGGTCCGGCAGATCTCGATGATCTCTCGTGTCCGGCCGAGCGGCGCGGTGTACGCCACGCCGTGGAACCCCTCGATCACCTGGGGGCCCGACGCGCCAAGACCGAGGTGGAATCGGCCGTCGCTCATCGCGTCGATCCCCGCGGCAGTCATGGCGATGAGCGTCGGCGTCCTCGTGTAGATCGGCAGGATCGCCGAGCCGATCTCGACGCGCTCGGTGAGCGCGGCAAGGTAGCCCATGAGGCTGGGGCCGTCGAAGCCGTAGGCCTCGGCAACCCAGACGAGATCGAGGCCCGCGGCCTCCATCTCTTGGATCTGGATCGCGGACTTCTTGAAGCCGCCTGAGTAGCTGAGCATGGTGCTGATCTTCACGATGCCTCCCGAGGCGAGTCTTGCAGACCGCCTCGGGGCCCCACTCAGCCCGCGACGGCGCAGCGGTTGGGTCCCGCCTCGAGGCCCGAGCGGTCCTCGAGGGACAGCGGTGCACCCGACAAGTTGGCGGCGACGATCGTCTCGTAGTGCGGCGGCCGAGCCGTGACCGAGCCCGCTGCCCACGCGACGAACGTGTCCTCGTCCGCGGTGAGCTGCCAGAGCCGTCCCTTCAGGTCCCCGAGCGGCGCGCCGACGATGCCACGGTCGACGGCGACGACGCTGCTGAAGTGCGCGGGGAGCACCATCGTGGAGTCCGGCAGGCCGAGCAGCTTGTCGTGGAGCGAGCGATAAAGCGAGTGGGCGAACGCCTCTGCCTGGTCAGCGAGGTCGGGGCGCCCGACGCTCTCGATGAAGAGCGTGTCGCCCGTGAACGCTGCCAACTCGCCGAGCAAGAACACCGTCGAGCCCTTCGTGTGACCCGGCGTCGAGAGCACCGAGACCGTGAGGTCGACACCCTGTGCAATGGGCACGCGCATCCCGTCGGTGAGCGCCGAGAAGTCGAAGCCGAACCGGTCCGCGGGGTTGAGGACGAGCTGGGCCCCTGTCGCGGCTGCCAGCGCGCGCGCGCCGCTCACGTGGTCGGCGTGCAGGTGCGTGTCGAACACGTGGGCGATCTGCCAGCCCCTGGCGTCCGCACGCAGCACGTACTCGTCGACGTCGCTCGACGGGTCGATGACCGCGGCCGCGCCGCCGGCGCCCACGACGTACGACAGGCAGCCCTTGCCGCGACGGCGGACCTGGACGATCGTCGCGGCGCCCGCGTCCAGGACCGCGTCGTCATAGACACGCGACCATCCGCCCATGCCGCCGTCGAGCACGCTCGACTCGACGCCGGCGCGCGCGAGAATCTCGCTCGCCGACGCCGCTCGGGTCCCCACGGCGCACACCGTGACGACCGTGGCGTCCCGGGGCACCTCGCCGAGCCGGCGCTCGAGGCCACCGAGCGGCACGTTCACCGAGCCGGGAATCGCCCAGGACTCGAACTCGTCGGGCTCGCGAACGTCGAGCACGACGACGGCGTCGCCATCATCAAGGCGCGCAAGGAGCTCGCCGGCAGTGATCGATACCACGTACACCTCGTCGGTCCGGGTCCTTCGATGGTAGAGGTCGTCACGATTTCGGGGATCGATAGCGTGTCGTGCGTGCACGAGTTCGGAGCGGCCGAGCAGCCGAGAGAGATCAGCCCCTTGCAGGCAGACGAGGCCGTCGCCGCGGGGGCGAGCCTCGTTGACGTCCGTGAGCCCGATGAGTTCGACGCCGGACACGCGCCGCACGCGATCATCGTGCCGCTTGGCGAGCTCGAACAACGCATCGCGGATCTGCCCCGCGGCACCACGATCGTGTGCGTGTGCCGCTCGGGGGGCAGGTCCGCGGCCGCGGCGCAGGTCTTGAGCGCCCACGGCTTCGACGCGATCAATCTGGCGGGGGGCATGTTCGCGTGGTCGGCGGACGGGCTTGCGGTCGTCGCTGCAAACGGGTCCCCCGGCATCGTTCTCTGACGTCGGACACGACGCGATCAACTTGACACACCGAAAACAGTCACACCTCTGGATGGCACGCGCGCCAGGGCGTAGCCTTCGTCCATTCCTACCGGGACATCAGCCAGCCCCACCGCAGAGGGCTACTACGACGCGACCGAGGGCCCGCCCTCGTCCCTGTACGTCTGGCACCAGTTCGACGACTGCCCTGTCGGCAGCCTGATCGAGGACTTCGAGCGTCGCGAGGGCACCGGACCGAAGGGCTCCGCCCGGCGATCCTTGTGCCGGGAGTGCGCCAAGCTCGCGAAGCGCGGCCAACCCACCGAGTAAGGGTCACCGTCATCGGGGACTGCATGACGGCTCGCGGCCGCTCGCTCCGCCAGTAGCGCTCGGCGCTCGCGTCCTCACGTTCGTCGATCGCACGTTGGGGTCACGGACTGGGAGCCCGCTGGCTCAACGTCCCGTGCGGCGAAGACTTGACAATGATTGTTGCTAGATGCAATCATTGTGAGATGACATCAGCAACCGTCGACGTGGAGCGGGTTCTCGATGCCCTCGGCGACCCGACTCGGCGACTCGTGGTCACGCTCTTAGGAGAGGGCCCGCGACGCTCGGGTGAGCTCGCCGCGGCGGCGGGCACGTCGGCGCCGTCGATGAGCCGGCACCTCCGGGCCCTTCTGGCTGCCGGCGTCGTCACCGACGAACGACCCGCCAATGACGCGAGGGCGCGGGTCTTCTCGCTGCGCCACGACTCGATCGAGGCCATGCAGGCATGGCTGGATCAGCTCAAGCAGCACTGGGATGGGCAGCTCGCCTCGTTCCGCCAGCACGTCGAGCAAGGGAGGCACCAATGAGCAGTGCGAACTCGATCACGACATCCGTCGAGGTCCTGGTGGACCCCGACACGGCGTTCAAGGTCTTCACCGAGGAGCTCGACTGCTGGTGGCTCCAGGGTCCCATCAACTTCTACGACGCGACGAGGGCCTTTTCCATGCGGATGGAGCTCGGCGTGGGCGGGCGGATCCTCGAGGTCTATGACGCCGTCGCCGGCGAGGGACTCGAGATCGCGAGGATCGTCGCGTGGGAGCCCGGCTCGCGGGTCGAGTGGACGAGCTCGCTCGACGACGTCCGCACCGAGATCCGATTCTCCCCGACCCCGGACGGGACGGTGGTTCAGGTGATCGCGACGATCCCCGAGGGCGGCGTGGACAAGGGCGGCACCTCGTGGGCTCGTGTCGTCCCGTCGTGGCTCAGCAGATGGGTCGCGCGGCGCGATCACGTGGCGCACGTTCCCACGGCGCGCTCGCGGCTCGCGCTCACCATCCACTACGCCGAGCCGATCAAGGCCGCCACTTGGCTCTGCGAGGCATTCGGGCTGGAGCTGGACGGCCGGATGCCCGAAGACCCGTCCGACGAGCAGATGTGGATCGAGTTCGACGTAGGTGGCGCCCCGCTCGTGGTGCTGCCGTTGGAAGGCGAGGTCGCGGCGAACCGGGGCGGGTCAACCCACGTGCCGTGGATCTTCGTCGACGACCTCGACGACCACTACGAGCGGGCGGTGTCCCGCGGTGCGACCATCGTCGAGGAGATCTGGGAGCACGGCGCGCGCGCCTACTCAGCCAGCGACGTCGAGGGCTACCGGTGGACCTTTGCTCAGTCGTCGCCCCTCATGCGCCGAGACGCCGCCGGCGCGTAAGGACCCCGCGACGAGTGGTGCTCAGCGCTGCAGGTGCAGCGCGACCACCGGGATGGTGCGTGAGGTCTTCTTCTCGTACTCGGCGAACTGCGGATACCGCGCGGCCTGCTGGGCGAATTTCTCCGCGCGCCGTGACGCAGCCAGCACGTCGGCGCTCGCGGTCAGCGACTCGTCGCCGATCTCGACTCGAACGTCCTCAGGGTGCGCGACGAGGTTGCGGTACCACGACGGATCGACGTCGGCGCCGGCGTAGGACGCAAAGACGTACACGCAGTTCGCGTCCGCGTCGTCGCCGAGGTACATGAGCGGACTGGTCCGCTGCTCGCCGCTCTGGGCCCCCTTCGTGGTGAGGAGCAGCACCGGCGCGTCGCCGAACGCAGCGAGCCGACCGCTGTTCGCCCGGAACTCCTCGATGTTCGCCGCATTGCCTGCCAGCAGCTGTGCCTTGTCGACCATGGCGCCATCATGCCCCCTCGTGCGGGCCGGCTCGTGCTGGTGGGCTCGTGCAGGTGGGCTCGTGCAGGTGGGCTCGTGCAGGTGGGCTCCTGCCGACGCGACGACCGACTCGAGGTCAGCGGCCGCCGGCTGCGGACGCTGTCCGGATCGACGACGGCGTGAGCGCCTCCATTGCCTCGACGACCGGCTCGGTGCCGGGGCGCGCCGTGACAATCCGCACGATCGCCTCGTCGAGGCCCGCGCTCAGCCGCTCGAACGCCCGCGGCGCGCCATCGGCGGGTCCGTAGTAGCCGACGGCGCTGAGCAGCTCGTCGGGCGTCTCGGCGACGAGCTCGGGCAGCGACGCGCCCGCGTCGCGCCGGGCCTCGAGGTCGCCCAGCACCGCGTCGAAGCCCATCTGGGCGAAGAGACCCCGATACCCGGCAACCTGGGGCACGCCCGGCTGGGCAAGCGCGTAGCCGATCACCTGCTCGCAGAGCGCACGGCGCGCCGCCTCCACGTCGTCGTCGATGCAGACGCGCACGTACATCGTCACGGGGACCGCGCTCGCGTCGCGCCCTGCACGCCGCGCGCCCTCGGCAATGATGCCGCGACTCCGGGCGATCCGCGCTGGCGTCGCCCAGTTGAGGAGCGCACCGTCGGCGACCTCGCCGGCAAGTCCGAGCATCTGGTCACCGAGCGCAGCCAGCAACACCGGTGCCGTCGACGGCTCTGTCAGTCCCAACGACGCGTGTCGGAGTCGCACGATGGGAGCCTCCGAGGACACGGTCTCACCCGCGAGGAGCTGCTGGACCGCACGTGCGTAGTCGCGCATGTGCGCGATCGGCCGATCCGAGAGCCTGAGTGACTGCCAGAACGTCGGTCCCGAGCCACCGGTGCCGAGGCCGAGCACGAATCGTCCCGACGATCGCATCGCGACAGTTGCCGCTTGGGCGGCGAGGGAGAGCGGCGTCCACATGCGAGCCGCGGGGACGACGGCGATGCCGGTCCGCAGCGACGTGTCCTCCGACCACGCCGCACAGACATGGAACGCGTCGGGCACGCCGCCAGCCGGGGTCCAGACGCTCTCGAAGCCGAGCCTCTCCGCGGCACGGGCCATCGCCCGCAGCTCGTCCCACGGCAATCCGAGTCGCGCATCCAGGCCAACACCGATCCTCATGGTCCTCCGATCCCCGCGACACGATGCAACTGAGCGTGTGCGACCTCCAAGATCATGACCTCTAGCATGTGCCCGTCGTGACGACCGTCATCGAGGTCGCACCGGCGCCCGAGGCGTATCGGCAGCGCTATCGCGCCGACGTGCAGGGCTTGCGAGCAGTCGCCGTCGGGCTCGTCGTGCTCGACCACGCCAAGGTTCGGTTCCTCGCCGGTGGCTTCGTTGGCGTCGACGTCTTCTTCGTGATCTCGGGTTTCCTGATCACGGGGCTGCTGCTCGCGGACACCGCGGAGCGCCGACACCTGAGCTTCAGCTCGTTCTACGCGAGGCGGGCACTGCGGATCCTGCCTGCCGCGACGGCGGTCATCATCGTGACCGACGTCGCGTCCGTGCTGATCATGAACTTCGTGAACGCACGGTCCGTGCTCACCGACAGCATCTGGGCCGCCTTCTTCGCCGCCAACGTGCGCTTCGCGCGCGAGGGGACGAACTACTTCTCGACGGGACCCGTCTCGCCCCTCCAGCACCTGTGGTCGCTCGCGGTCGAAGAGCAGTTCTACGTCGTGTGGCCAGCGATCCTGGCGATCACGATCTTCGGGATCCACGCGCTGCCCCGCCATCGCAAGCGCCAGCTCCACGCCCCGAGTGCGCTGCCTCGTCGACGGATCGCCATCGTGCTGCTCGGGGTCTTCGCCGTGTCGCTGTACCTGTCGATCCGTCAGACCGCGAACAACCCTGCCGCGGCCTACTTCTCGACGCCCGATCGAGCCTGGGAGCTCGCCGCTGGCGCGCTGCTCGCGACCATCCAGCCCGCGCTCTCGAAGCTCCCGACTGGGATTCGAGCCGCGTGCACCTGGTTGGGCATCGCAGGGATCGCGGTCGCCGCCGTGACCTACGGCAGCTCGACGAGCTTCCCGGGAGACGCCGCGCTGCTCCCGGTGCTCGGCGCGTGCGCGGTGCTGGCTGGCGGCATCGGCGCACCCCGGTTCGGCGCCAATCGCCTCCTCGCCGTCGGACCGATGCAGTTCGTCGGGAACATCTCGTACTCGCTGTACCTGTGGCACTGGCCCCTGCTCGTGCTCGCCGCCGACTATTTCGGGTTCACGCTCAACGTCTGGCAGAACCTGGTCGTCGCCGCCGCCGCCGTCGTGGTCTCGACGATCTCCTACCTCTACCTGGAGAATCCCATCCGGCACTGGCGGTCCGCCCGAGCACGGCCAGCGCGGGCCCTGTTGCTGTGGCCCGTGGCGCTCTCGAGCGTCCTCGTCTGCGCGCTCGCGCTCCAGCCGTCGGACCCCTTCGGCGTCGGGACGATCACCACGGTGCCCGGTGGTGCGCAGACCGCGGTGCGCAGCGCGGTGGACGCCGGCCTGGCGAACGACCCGATCCCGACCAAGCTCTCGCCGGACATCGCCGACGCCGCCAACGACTTCAAGAGCATCGGCGCCTGCAGCGCCTACGGCCACCGGACGTCCAGGCTCTGCGAGATGGGTGATCCGCACGGCAAGCATCTCATCGTCGTCTTCGGCAACTCGCACTCCTCGATGTGGATCCCCGCGATGCGGATCATCGCCACGCAGGCGCACTGGCGCTTCATCCCGGTCGTGAAGGAGGCGTGCGGCTACGCCGACTACGTCGCAGCCGTAACGACCCAGTGCTCCGAGTGGTACCAGTGGGCCCTCCAGCAGATCCAGGCGCTGCATCCCGAGGTGGTGCTCGTCGGCAACTACGTCCACGGCGCGTGGGCCGCCGCACTGCCGACCATCACCCGGGCCATGAAGCTGATCGTGCCACGAGTCGTGCTGATGACCGACGCGCCGACGATCGCCCGGGTGCCTGCGGACTGCCTGCTGCAGACGGGCGCGACGCAGGGCACGTGCCTGTGGCACCAGAGCCATCACAGCCTCAACGCGCTGCCGGTCCTCGAGGCGATCGGCAGCGAGGAGCACGTCCAGGTCGTCAACGCCGCGCCCTGGTTCTGCTACCGCATGCTCTGTCCGAGCGTCATCGACGCGATCATCCCCTACGCGGACACCGAGCACATCACCGAGGCGTACTCTGACTTCCTCGCCCCTGACCTCGGACGTGCGCTGCACCTCACCTGACGTCGGTTGGGTGCGGTTCGTGCTACGACGGTGCCATGCAGATCGAGGTCGTGATCGAGATCCCGAAGGGGAGCCGAAACAAGTACGAGGCGGACGACGACGGCGTGATCTGGCTCGACCGACTGCTCTTCACGGCGACGAGATACCCCGCTGACTACGGCTTCGTCACCGAGACCTTGGGCGACGACGGCGACCCGCTTGACGCCCTGGTCCTCCTTGATGAGCCGACGTTCCCTGGCTGCCACATCCACGCGCGGCCCATCGGCGTCTTCGTGATGCGCGATGAGATGGGCGCGGACGCCAAGGTCCTCTGCGTGCCGGCGAGCGATCCACGGCATGCCGGGCGCGTCGAGCTCGAGGACGTGTCAGCGTTCGAGCTCGATGAGATCGCGCACTTCTTCGCGATCTACAAAGCCCTCGAGCCCGGCAAGCACACCGAGCCCGGCGGCTGGTCGACGCGCACGGACGCCGAGCTGGCCGTCGAGCAGGCGCGCACGGCGTTTCGCGAGCGGCCTGCTGACTAGCCCAGGGCGCCCGCCGCCAACGAGACCAACCGGACTCGGCGTCAGCCCGCGCTCTCCATGGCGGTGGCACCGACCGGCCGACGACTGCCGTGCCCAGTGCCTGGCACTCCGGCTGAGGAAGAGGTACCCGCGCTCGGTCCCGCACCGACGTGCCGAGGCGAGGTACGCGCCGACGCCGGAACGGCCGTATGGCACGGTCACCTTCGCCGCCGCGGGAGCAGGCTCGTTCGCGAAGCCGGCATCGTGCTCGCTCATGAGGGTCAGCGCGTCGTCCGCCAGCTGCTCGATCAGCTACACCCCAAGAAGACGGGGAGCCGGGTCGTCGTGGCGAAGTACCCCGGCGACAGGGTCCTCGCGGATCCATGAGCGCACGGGCAGCGTCTAGGTGAAGAGCGTCAAGTAATCCGTGACCTCCGTGACGCCGCCCCGATCGTCGATCGTTCGATCTGGGAGGCGTCACGCGGTGCAAGCCATCGGGTGCCGAGCGGTGCGGCGTGTTCACGTGGGTTGCGCCGACGTCATGGGCCCGCAAGGATGCGCCGCATGCGGCCGGTCGGGGTACACCATGTTTCGCTCAATGTGCCCGATGTCGATGCCGGCGTCGCGTTCTACACGCGGATCCTTGGTGGCGTCCTGCGTGAGGATCGGCCAGACCTCGGGTTCGACGGCGCATGGATCGACGTCGGTGACCAGCAGGTTCACCTGCTGATGGGAGCCGTCCCTCCCGACTCCGGCCAGCACTTCGCAGTTCAGGTTGACGACCTCGATGCGGCCATCGGGGAGCTTCGTGCGACCGGCGTCGTCGTGAGCGACTCGACGTCCATCGGATCGGGCCGCCAGGCGTTTCTCCATGACCCGGCAGGCAACCTTGTCGAGTTGCACGACGTCGGCAGCTGACGCCGTCAGACGAGGGCATGCAGCCACCGGGTCCTGCACTCGTGGCGCCGCCTTCAACGGGCCACGTTGACCCGTCCACGGGGCAAGTGCTCAAGTTGCACGATGACGTCGACGTCGTCGCGATCCACGCTGCGCCCCTACCGGCATTCTGACCGGGACGCGCTGGTCGCCCTTTGGTCGGCGTGCGGGCTGCTGCGGCCCTGGAACGACCCAGATCGCGACATTGCACGCAAACTGGCCCACGACGACGACTTGTTGGTGCTCGAGCTGGACGACAGGTTGATCGGGTCCGTCATGGTCGGCTTCGACGGGCATCGTGGATGGGTGAACTACCTCGCGGTCGACCCGAGGCACCAGGGCAACGGGCATGGTGCGACACTCATGATCGAAGCAGAGCGTCGCCTCGCGCTGCGCGAGTGCCCCAAGGTCAACCTGCAAGTCCGCACAGCCAACGAACAGGCCATCGGCTTCTACCAACACCTCGGCTATACCGTCGACGAGGTGGTGAGCCTGGGCAAGCGCCTCTTCGACGACGTGGCACCTCCCATCTCTCAGTGAACCTGGCGCGCCTGTTCGACGCAATGTCGCACGGCGAGGCCGGGTGGCGTTCTGTCAGGTTGCCGTCGCGCATCGTGGGCTCGATCACGTTCGTCGGGTCCGGCATCACGGACGCCAGTACGCCACGGCCGGCAATCCACGATCAGCGCGCGCGCGAGTCAGCAGCTCGGCCATCAACTCGGCCTTTGACGCGACGTAGACGTCGATGTCCCCCTCCGCTGCCGCTGCGTTGCGCCGCTTGAGATCGGAGTAGCGCGCGCGAGCCCCCGCGTCCTCGCGCAGGAGGTCCCGGAGCAGCCAGTGATCGAGGTGCGCTCGGTTGTCCCTGACGACCAGGTACAGGTGGTGCTCGGGCAGCTCGGGGGAGCCGGCAACGGCGACCTGGGAGAAGGCCTGTCGGCCCTCAACCCCGAGGTCGCCCCGCCAGCGGTAGCCGATCGCCTGGAGGGCCCCGATCACCGGCCGAACCTCATCCACCGACTCGACGACGACGTCCGCATCGATGATGGGCTTGGCCGCAAGTCCCGGCACCGCGGTCGAGCCGACGTGGTCGACCCGCACCGCCCGGCTCTCGATGGCGGGCCACACGTGACCGCGAACCTGCTCGAACCAGCCGGGCCATCTCGGGTCATAGTCGACGACGACGATGTCCTTGGTCACCGAGTACGCCCAGTTTTCAAACTCGCCTTCAATGCAGACCGCGGTGAGCCCGGCATCGCTGCCCGTCTCGTGCACCTCGCCGGGCTCGAAGAGCGCGCCCACTCCGGCGTGCACCTGTCGGCGTGCCCCGTTGGCCCCGCGCACCCATCCGGTCCCCGCGACGATCGCAAGCATCTGTCGGGCCGTCGCCTCGTGACGGCCGATCAGGCCTCCAGGAGGAAGGTGGATCACTTGCACCCGCGCGCGAGATGCATCACCCGTGAGGGGTCCGATCCGGAAGCGCGAGCCGTGCGACTCGATGGGCACGGATACCTCTTCATCGAATCGGACGATCTTCACGGCTGTTCCTCGATCGAGAGCGAGCCCGGGCAGGTGACCTGCACGGCGAGCCGGAACGTGGGCTCCGGCGATACATCATGACCCGCGCACCGCGGCGGACCGGCGTCGCACTGCCGAGCCTCCTCGGCGATGACGCGGCCGGATCAGTACGATTTGGTACAAGAGACGGCGCCGATGCCCAATCCGAGTGCGGACTCGAGGGTGCATTCCCCCGATCCGCTGGCTCCGCGGGCGTCGCCAAGTTCGTGGGTTGTCCCCCATTGTCGTTCGAGCAGGTCAGGAGGGGCGGGTGACGTCGTCGCCTCGGTGCGGCTGCGGACCCGTCGTTCTCAGGAAAGGTGCCGGATCGCCTCGTCCTTGGCCCATTGGTAGTCGGCCTTTCCATTCGGCGCACGTCGCACGACGGGGATCACGATGACGGACTTGGGGATCTTGAAGTGCGACAGCGCGGATCGCAGCCACTCGCGCAGCTCGTCGCCGCTCGGGGGCGTTGCGCTCGACGTGCCGACGACGGCGACGACGCGTTGTCCGAATCGTTCGTCGGGAAGACCGACCACGAGGCAATCATCGACGTCGGCGTGCCGCTTTATCGCCTCTTCCACCTCTTCGGGGAAGATCTTCTCCCCTCCCGAGTTGATGCAGTTCGAGCCGCGACCAAGCAGGGTGACGCCGCCGTCGGCGTCGACCGTGGCCCAGTCACCGGTGAGCACGTAGTTGCGACCGTCAATTTCGCGGAAGACCTTGGCGGTCTTGTCTGGATCCTTGTAGTACCCGAAGGTGTTCGATGGGCTCGCGAGGAGCCCCTCCTCGCCGGAGCCGGGGACGACATCTCGCCCGTCCTCGGTGAGGACTCTGGCGCCCTCGGACAGCGCGAACCGCGCCGTGGCCACGTGTGCGTCTCGGCTCGCGATGGACACCGCGTAGAGGCCACCCTCAGACGAGGCAAGCATGTCGGTGAGGCGTGCAGTCAGGCGCGCAGCAAGGGCGTCTTTGATCTCGGCACTCCAGATCGTTCCTCCCGACACGACATCGAGCACGCTCGAGGTGTCATACGGACGCCCCTCGCGCTCCCTCTCCTCGAGCGCACGGAGCATCGGTCGAGCGAAGGCATCGCCCACGATGACGATCACGGCGACGGACTCGCGCTCGGTCACGGACCACACTTCGTGCGGGTCGAAGGTGCGCTGCTCCAGCAGCACGACGGTCCCGCCGCGCAGCAGCGCCGGTATCGAGCAGATGCCGAGCCCTGTCCCGTGCATGAGCGGGCAGCAGGGCATCGCCACATACCTCCCCGAGGTCGCCACCTCCCGTGCGATCGTGGCGATCTGGCCTGGCTCCGACGGTGCCTCCATCCCCAACATTGCGGCCGACGTTCGATAGATGGCGCCGACGTAGGGGCCTTGCCGCGACATCACACCCTTTGGCATGCCGGTGGTTCCTCCCGTGTAGAGCATCGAGAGGTCCGCGGGAGAGCGGGTCTTGCGGGACTGCGGTGCGTATGCGGCAACGAGGTCATCGAATCGAGTCGAGCCGTCGAGGTGCTCACCGCCGTCGTCGACTTCGACGAGGAGTCGGAGCTTGCTGCAGCGGTCCTTCACGCGCCCGACCCGATCGCCGAGTGAGCTGTGGAAGACGATGACTTCAGCGTCGCTGTCCTCCAGGAGGTAGGCGAGCTCGTCGTCGAGGTAGCGATAGTTGACGTTGACCGGCACGGACCGGTTCTTCTGCGCACCGAACTGCGCAAGCAGGTACTCGGGGCAGTTGTACAGGTAGAGAGCGACCTTCGACTCGTGCCCGGCTCCGGCCGCCTCGATCGCGGAGGCGAAGCTCGCGGCGGTGTCCTCGAACTCCCGGTACGAAACCCGGCGACTGCCTTGGACAAGTGCGACCTGATCTCCCAGGGCATCCGACACGATCTCCCACGCAGTCGCGACGTCAATCTCCATGTCCCCTCCGGTGTTGAGTGCTCTGATTCAATCAGCGTCCACGATGTGCACAGGCGTTGACCGGCAATTTTGATGGGTAAATCCAGGGCCACCGACGGCACTCACCGAGGTTGGCCACCCGTGCGATCGGGACGGTACCGGACACCTCGAGTCCTTGGAGCGACCAAATCCGTGGCGCGAAGAGGGCCTGCGGCCATCGAGGAACCGAGCGTGGTCGGGTACGACAGCCCCGTAACCCCTGCGAAGTCCACAGTCGACGACGAACGAGCGGGACAACTCGGTCTCGAGCACAGAGCGGCGATGGACCGTGCACTGCGCGGTGCGCGGACACCACTGCCGATCGAGTCGACCGCGCGGAACGTCCACTGAACAGGCAGGTTGCAGCCCCGACGAGAGATCCGGCTGCCGCCTTGAGCGAGCGATGCGACGTGTCCGCAGGGCCTCCGCCAAGGCTGGTGGCGACCATCTGTCCGGCGTACCTCGCTTGGTCCGTGGAGTTGCAGCGAGAACGAATGGCTCGGCACCCTCGCGATTCGATGCAGCGCGACCGAGCGTCGCACTCGAGTCCGCCGACCACCGGGAAGTGCAACAGGCACCGCGACCGGTACCATCGCAACAGCCATGCCGAACACTGACTCGCTGATCGTCACAAGCGCTGCGCGCCCTTCGTCAGCATACGAGTGGGACCAAGCCGTCCTCCGCTCGCGAGATGCGTGGCTGTACCACTTGAGTGACATCGCCTCACTGGACTTCTGGTCGCTGTGGAGCGCGCCCCTCTTCGTTGAATGTCACAACGACAGCACTCTGATCGGCGGCGCCCTGCTCACTCACGGCACGACGAAGTGGAATTCAACATCTCTCGGACCACTCGGCCGTAGGTCCGCGAGAACGTTTGTGGGGAACCTCCTCGCCGGGCCCTTTGTCGTCGACGGGCTCTCCAAGAGCCTTACCGAGCGCGTGCGCCACCTGCTCGTCGAGGAGCTGTTGGGCCGGGCACGCGCCCTGGGCTGCGAGGAGCTCTGGTTGGGTGACGCGCCCCAGTCGCAGGCCACGATCTCACGGACGTCTCCGGTCAATCGCTACGTGTTGTCGAGCAACTGGGAGAACTGTCAGCGATACCACTACTTCGTCGATCTGCGCACAGATGAGGGCACTCGCTGGGACAATCTCAAGCAGGAGCGTCGGACGTCGATCCGGCGCGCGAGGAACTCCGGCGTAACCGTGCTGACCGGCTCGGAATTGAACAATCCTGAGGATCACTTCGCAGCGCTGATGACGGGTCTGGATCCGGTCCGAGCCCTCACGCCTGAAAAGCTGCGATCGATCTGGGATGCCTTATATGCAGATGCTCGGCATGGCCAAACCTTTTTCGCCATCGAGGACGGGTCACCCCAAGCGTTTGCTTGCGTGCCGGCCATGGGAAGGGTCGCTAATTACCACCTCGGCGCTCGGTCCGCGACGGCGACGAGCGGGGCGCACGCCCTGGCGCTGTGGGAGGCGATGTGCTGGGCGGCCAGCCAGGGCTACGAGTGGTTCGACGTCGGAAGGGCGGTCACGGAGATCGAGGGCTCGGAGCAGGACCAAAGGGAGTTCGGCATAAGCCGGTTCAAGGAAGGCTTCGGAGGTCAGATCTTCGCGGTCGACCTTGCCGTCCGCCACGATCTGAGGCCGTTTCGCGGTCGCACCCTCGACCTCGTCTGGGCGGTGGCGCGGTCCGTCGAACGTCGCGTTCGCGAGGCACGTCGACATGACATGGAACCCAACAGGTTTTGATGCCCACTGCGGTTCGTCCTGAAGCGCGGCGCGCGCCATCGCTGCGCCTGGACCTCGTCGCGATGGCAGTCGGCGCGTGAAGGAAAGGTGGACGCGCTCCGATCTTGGAGCGTCATCAATGTGATGGCGGCAAGCGTGCTCGTCGCAGCGGGCACGCAAGGCGAGATTCCGACCCAAAAAGTGCGAGGCGGTCAAGTGCGTGCCGCATCCCGGTGGTGACAAGGACTGACACCATCTTGGGGCCCTGCCTGAGTCCCCAGTTTCGTGCGAGAATCACGGGGATTCCCTGAAAGAATTGGCCCCGGGACAAGAAGGTGACGTTGTGCGACGCACCTCTCATCGAGTTGCCGGTTGCTTTGCTCTCGCCGTCGCAGCCATCGCCATGTCGCTGCTTTCCGGATGTGTGGCGACTGAAACCGCTTCAGCCTCCAAGCTGCGCCCGCAAGCCGTCGATGCGGTCCGGGTTATCTCGCCCCACCTCTCCTATGCGAGGACCGACGCGCTGGTGCCCAGGGACCACTATTGGGGCATTGTCGCGGGGTCCATCACGACGTGCGGCACGGAGGGCGTGAACCTGACCCCGCGGGAGATGGCCCGGCGCCCCTTGACGGTGACGCTGTGGCATCAGGGGAAGCTGATCTCCTCAGTGCGCCTCGATCAGCGCGCAGGCTTCGCCTTCTTGGTGGTTGGCGGCACCGTCGTTCGGTTCCCGTACAACCCCAAGACCCACGAGCAGCCGTTCGGCTGGTCCCCGGGATTCACCGTTCGTGCGAGCAATGGATTCGCGCAGGCAGCGGGCCTCGGTGGACTCGGCGGCACAGGCGAGGTGGTGTTCCAGATTCCGGCTCGTCCGCACCTACACCCCTGCTACCCGAACAAGCCGAGCACCCCGGACGTCAATCGAGAGTCCTTGGGCGTTGCCCTGTGCAACAAGCTCTCGATCGGCATGGGGTCCCAGGTGAGCGCCGCGATAGGTGAGCACGCGGTGATGGTCACGCTCGCCAACGTCGGCGCGTCGCCGTGCTATGTCTTCGGCTACCCCAAAGTGACGCTCCTTACGAGCTCGGGTCGCGTGATCCCCTTCGCGTATCTCCATGGGCAGAGTCAATACACATCCAAGAGACCGCCGAGGTTGGTGACGCTTGCGCCAGGGGCCACCGCCTACGTCGAGGTGACGAAGTACCGCTGCGATCTAAGAGAGATCACCAGTGCCGCGACGCTGCGCGTGGTCGTACCGGTGACCGGACAGGTGTTGAGCATTCGACAACCCTCAGCGCAAGGAGTTGGGACGCTCTCGTATTGTCAGGGCGGATCGCACGGCCCAGGGCACCTCGTGTCAGTCTCTCCAGTGAGCGTCTCGGCCCGTTCGTTCGACTCCCAATGACGAGTCCGAAGCACCGCAGTTTGCGAGCTGGCAATGCCCTCAACGTGGCATCGGCCGAGATCATCGCGAGCTCGTAGGTAGAGAATGACCAGGGGTCGCACAATTCTCCTTGCGGCCACATGGGCCGCCGCCGCGTTCCTTGCTGCCTGCAGCTCAACGACGACACTGTCCACCGGCACGACAACCACCACGATCGTCATGCCGGGGCAACACCAGCCGATCGACTTGTTCGTCCATGTTCATTGTCTCAGCGGATCCGCCTCCAGCACCCTCACCTTTGGCAAGCGGCAAGAGGTCATCTGCGTACACGTGGGAACGATGCTCACATTGGAGCTTGCGAAGCCCCCGGATGGCGATCATTGGAGTCCCGACGGGAAGAGCACATTCGGTGACATCGTCGGGGTACACAGCGAAGGTGTGGATGGCGCTTACACCTACGTCTATCGAGGTTCGAAACCGGGGATTGACTTCGTCCACCTTCTCATGCTCTACGCCTGCCCCAAGGCAGGCTGCATACGCCCGGGGCCAGCGATTCCCGAGGCGCAGTGGGTCATTCGCGTCGTGAAACCTGGCCGCGTCAACGTGCCAGATGTTGTCAGGATGCCGATCAGCAAGGCCATGCGGACAATCCGGTCGTTCGGTCTCGTACCCCGACGCGTCGCGACGGAACTCTGCTTGGGACCTGTCTTGCCATCCGTGCCTCGAATCGGGGCTGTCGCTGAGCAGGGTCCTGCCGCCTTCACCTTCGTGGAGCCGGGTTCGGTGATCACCCTTCTTGAGTCGACGCGATCGAACCCGCGATGCGTATGAGGCGGCGTCGAGCCCTTCCAGCGAGTCTGGCGGCCGCGGCAGTTCTGTTGGCTGCCCTCGCTGCTGCGATACTCGCCCTCGATCTACCTGGGCCACCTCGGCACGTCGCACCTCATCGGACGCCATCGCACGTGCTGAAGGCTCCGAGCCCTCCTTCGGTTGTCGTCGGCACGCTCCTGACCGGCGACAAGCACGGTCTTCACTTCGGCACGCGAGTCCCAGCACAGGGAGCCTGGTGCTCGCTTGGGGCGTGTTGGTCAACGCTCGTAACGACTCGTGGCTACCTCTACCCAGTGCAAGGGTCATACGACTATCCGGTCTCCAACGCTACGACGACGCACTGGCACATCGCCGGCCCCACCCTCGCTGGGCCCGGCGTGAGTCCTCGCGATCACTTCATCTTCGCTGATTCCCGCTCTGCCACTCGTGCGTTGATCTGGATCGGACCGAACACATTCGTGGCAACGCACGACGGTGGGCGACACTGGTATCGCGTCACAGGAATCGCACACCGCGTCGCCGTCGTTGACACTGGCGCTCAGGTCACCGGCATCACGATCGGGCTCCCCGGGCCTCACGCGTGCGATTACTACTTCACCTACTCATCGGTCGGCGGCACCGTCTGGCGGCGTGGTGGCGCGCTCAGAAGCTTCATGACGACGGCAATGACACCGCAGACGCCCTCGTGCTTATCCGGGGGTGAGCGCGTCTGATCGCAAGACTGCTCGGTCGGCGGCTTACGAAATTCCGCGGAAACTGCAAACCCGGGGCCCGTGCCCCTCTATCCCCCAAGCGTCTTGCTGCGATTGCAGATGCACCAGCAAGTGCAGGTTCGTAGGCGAGTTCGGAGTGCCCGCGAGATGGTCGATCGGCCCAGCGTGGAGCCGGTCCGGAAGCCGTGCCATCGGAGTCGGGTCTCCCATGGTGCCGGCGACAACTCGCGAGGTGGGGGCTCAGGAGAAGCGCACCCACGGGTGCGCGGCAATGCTCCGGAGTCGTGACAACCGGCGATCGTCGACGCCTTCGTCCGCCCACACGCAGAGCGATCGGAGCTCGAAGCAGAGCTGGTACAGCCAGAGCCGCTCAGTGAGGTGCTCGCGCTCGAACAGCTCGGGATAGCCGCTGCGCAGCCAGGTGAGCGCGAACACCTCCGTGGCGAGCACGCCCCGATCGTCCCTGCCTGCCTCGACCTGCAGGTCGTCGCGGCAGGTGGCCTCGAGCTCGAGGTCCGGTGGGCCGAGTCGAGCCCACTCGAAGTCGAGCAGCGCAACGAGCTCCTCGCCGTCGCACAAGACATTCGCAGTGTGGGCATCTCCATGGATCACCGTGCTTCCCTCGAACTCCGTCTCGGAGACCGCCGGACCGAGCTCTTCGAACCGTCGACTCAATGCACGGTGCAGGTCGGCGTTGCCGCGGAGCAGCTCCTGTGACCACCCAAGCAGGGGATGAAGGCGATCCTGCGGCCATGGCACGAGCAGAGAGCCAGCGACTTCCCCAGGTGACTTGTTCGTGATGGAGGTACTCGAGTTCAGGAGCGCGCGGATCCCCGGAGGAGGCGACCACTGATGCAACGAGCGGAGGAGCACACCCATCCGACGTGCGGCTCGGCATTGCTGGTCCACGGAGAGCCTCGGCCAGACGAGGTCCAAGCGCTCGCCCGCGATGCGTCGAAGGACGATCCATGTCCCGTCCTCCCAGGTGCCAGCGCTCAGCACCGAGGCATGCGGCAGCGAAGCGGGAAGTGCCAAGAGCAGCTGTCGCTCGCGATCGAGTCGACCGCGGTCCCCACGCCAGCAGACGCGGAGGACTGCATCGTCGGTCAGCCACGTGTCATTCGACCAGCTCTCGACGAGCACGGCATCGTCGACGCTGAACGGCACGACGCTGCGGAGCCCCTCGAGGCGAGCGACGGGGTCCACGGTCTCGACACCGTATCCGGCTCCTCCTTTGAGGAGGCCACTCAATCCGCAGCGAAGTGACCTGCGGTCAGCCTGACGCGATGCCACCGCCGAGCAAGCTTCCCGGACACCGCTCGACGCGCCCCCTTTGAGCGGCTTCGACGGCGGGTACGAGCGGCTTGCGCGTCGAGCGCACCACTTTGCCGTCGACGACACTGTCGTCACGATCGCCAATCTTGTCAACGCCATCCGATCCAAGGATGCGGCAGCACGCCCGCCGACCTCCGAGTGCTGCCAATTCTCTACCGGCACCAACAAGAACGCGGCGAGGCTTGAACACTGCTCGAGTCAAGCCCAGTTAGCAGCCCCAACGGGATTCGAACCCGTGTCGCCACCTTGAGAGAGCGGGTTCCTTCGTCCGTCTACGTTCGCCAGGCACCAGGAACGCCACCGTCGATGCACCACAGCGTGCATAGACGAGCACGAGCGTCCACAACGTTCATCTGGATTGATGGGCATTTTGATGGCCAGGTTGACTCCTCCGAGACAGGGCTACGTGGTCCCCTTGACTCCGTTTGGCGACCGTTGAGATCTGGTGAAGGTCCGCAAACTCATCCGCGAAGTGGAGCTAGCCGGTTGGCGGCAGGTCCGCCAGAAGGGCAGTCACCGCCAGTTCTCGCACCCTGAACGACCTGGCGTCATCACTGTGTCGGGGAACTTGGGGAAGGACGTACCCTTGGGACTATTGCGAGCCATCCTCAAGCAAGCGGGCACTCCGAAGGAGCCCAAATGACTCAGTACACGATCATCATCGAGGATGCCGGCTCCAACTACGCCGCATACGTCCCAGACCTACCCGGTTGCGTCGGCGCAGCTGACACCGTTGAGGAGCTTCGAGAGCTCATGCGCGAGGCGATCGAGTTCCACATCGAGGGTCTGAGAGTCGAGGGCCAAGATGTTCCGGCACCATCCACGAAGGCGGCCACGATCACCATCGCGTCCTGAGGGCTGGCGGCAGGTTCACGCGCCTGACCTGTGGATTTGTGAGCAGCCCCAACGGGATTCGAACCCGTGTCGCCACCTTGAGAGAGCGGGTTCACTCGTCCCTCCACGTCCGCCTAGCACCAGGAGCGCCAGTTCTTGGCACCACGACGTACACAGACGTGCACCTGTGTGCATAGCGCTCACAGGCATTGATGGGCATTTTGATGGGCAAGTCGTCTCAGGCATCTGACTCGCGACGAATGAAGTCCGACATTCCGGGGACGGTGAAGGCGACGGCTCCATGCTCGGGTGCATAGATGAGTCCCTTAGAGATGGGGGCCGCCCTCGCGGGTCCGAGGCTATTCACAGTTCGGCCGAGACGGCGAGCGACGTCGCTAGAGGGAGCCCCTCCGTCACCATCGGCGAGCGCCCGAAGGTACTCCTGCGCCGCGCGCGTGGCTCGATCCCACCTAGACCGAAAGAAGCCGTCGTCCAACGCGGTCCTACCTAGCGCTGCACCCAACATTGCGTCGGCCGCGGTGATTGGTGAGGAAGCAGCGACGTTCCACGCCTCTTGGCCATACTGCTGTGTAGTGACGTATAGGGAATCGCTATACAGCCCTATACTTCCCTACACATCCGTGAGGCAGCATGATGCTTGAAATGCCTCTGGCCACGCTCAATATAGCCGTTGATCAGGTAGTTTGCAGCCCAACGGGATTCGGACCCGTGTCGCCACCTTTGAGAGAGCGGGTTCCTTCGTCCGGCGATTTCCGCAAGGCACGAGGGGTCCGTCAAGTTGCACAATGGAGGCCATAGACGTTCGTGGGCGTCCGCATCGTCCTCAAAATGACCATCAATGCCTCTCTGGACGGTTCCGAGGTCCATCGGCGCGAATAGGTGATACAATTGCGTCATGGCACATTCGTATCAGGCCACCTCGGCGGCGGCGGGACTGTTGCAGCTTGCCCGGCTCAAGAGCGGACTCAGCCAGAGGGAGCTCGCGGAACGTGCTCATGTGCCGACCACCATGATCTCGGCGTACGAGCGAAACCAGCGCCAGCCCACGGTGCCCACACTCCTACGGCTCATTCGGGCCGCGGGATTCGACCTTCGGATGCACCTAGCTCCGCTTGAGGATCATGACGAGGTCTTGGAATCCCTTGAAGCCGCTCGGACGCCTCGAGATCGACGCCACCGTGATCGACAGGAGCAGGCGTGGCGTGATGCCTCCCCCGTGGCGGACGCGACCTCCTCCGCCGGCGGATGAATCAGCCGTTAAATGCCGCGAGCATCATCGAGGTCTTCAATCGACACGGCGTCGAGTACGTGGTCATTGGGGCATTCGCAGCCATCGCCCAGAAGGCACCAATCCCCGCGACTCGTGACATCGATCTGACGCCAGGCACGTCGGGCGAGAACCTCGCGCGCCTTTCGGAGGCACTCCACGAACTCGGCGCGAAGATCCGAGCCGATGGGGTCGCAGAGGGACTCCCGTTCGATCATGATGGTGCGTCGCTCGGCCGCGCCAGAGTATGGAATCTGATCTGCGCCTTCGGTGAGTTCGATCTCTCCTTCTTTCCGAGCGGCTTCGATCGCGGTTACGAACAACTCTCGCTTCGAGCGCATCGCATGGCTGTGAGTGGCACGGTCGTCGTGATCGCCGATCTCGACGACGTCATCAAGTCCAAGGAGGCGGCGGGACGCCCAAAGGATCTCCAGGTGCTGCCTATTCTCTACCGGCATCGGCAAGATCGGAAGGACAACGGCGACGTCTGACCACGGCACGGAGGCATACGCCGGGACCTTGATTGCGCTTGGAGGTTCAATCTGGCCTGCTTGGTGATGCCCTCGTCGGCGAGACCCGCGGCGGTCGCCGTGGCCCGATGGTCAGTGCGTTCCAACGGTCCTAGTGTCGCCCCGGAGGTTGGCGCTTCTCAGAAATGCCCGGGTGACGGCCATCGACCGTAACTTGGCCCAGGGTCGGTCCACATTGGCCGTGGTACATGCGTCCGGATTGACCGCCGGCGGGGCAGGACGGCTGAGCGCCCCCTCCGGGCTACCCCGTCGATTCGGAGACCGCTCCCGCGGCCGGGCGTCGCCTGGCCGGGGGAGCGACTGCGACTACGCGGTGACCGTGTACTCGTAAGGAATTGCTGCCACGTCGTTCGTATCGAGCGACGCAAACCCGACGACTGCGAACCCGCCGAACTCGCCGAACGTGAAGTCGTCGACGTACAGCGTGCCGGCGACGGTCGAGCCAACCTCACCCGCCGTTGGGCTTAAGGTGACCGGGATCACGAGGGTGCCCCCCGGGTCGACTTCTGTCGGGTTGAACCCGCCGCCGCCGGTCGTGAGGTTCTGCACCACGTCGCCGGTTGGCGAACTCGCCGTCGTGTCGAACCCGAGGGTTGAGACACTGATGCTCGTGGTCTCCGATTCAGACGGTGCAGGCCCGGCGCCGAAGGGCCCGATCTCCGCCGGGAACGAGTTCCAGATACCCGGCGCGACGCCAATTGGCGGCGCATACGCGATCAACGCAGACGTCGGGGTCAGACTCGACGTGACGTACGGCCCGCCGGTCTGCGGTGAGATGTCCGGGTCGCCAGGAAGGAAAGACGTGTCGAAGGTGACCGGGGCCGTGGAGCTTACGCCCACGCTCATCGACGCAGTCTCGGTTGGGACATAGAAGTCGTTCCCGCTGTCGCCAGCCGCCCCCGACAACGGGAGCGACTCGGTGAGTGGGCTTCCGAAGAGGTCCGAAAGCCCGTAGGTCTGGTCGACCGGAAGCCGTGCGTCCGTCGAGAGCAGCATCGGCGCCACGCCCGTGTTGTGCACGGTGACGTCGAATGTCGCGCCCGTTGCGGCCGACACGGTGGCCGAAGCGGCGTCGGGCAACGCACTTGACACCGACACCTGGTTGAACTGGATCGAACCGGTGAACGGCACCGACGTCTGGAGGCCGATGAGCGGTTGGACCCAGTCCACTACGAGCTGCCATGTGCCAGGCACCGGATTCGACTTGTAGAGGGACAGGTACGGCGTCACGGTCGGGCCGCTCGAGCCGATCGTGTAGTTCGTGTTGTACGCCACGACCTGGCCCGACGGGTCGACGAGCATGCCGTCGAACTGGTCGCCCGGCAGGATGTCTCCGCCGGCGTTCGTGCTCATCGCGAGGCTGGCGTCGAGGTCCGTCTTTCCCGCGGGCACGGTGAACTGGTAGGTGTTCGTCTCGGCGGACGCTTCGGCGCGCCCGTTGCCGCCGGTGAGCACGCCGGTGAACGTCCCGCCCGAGCCGCCCAGCTTCACGAGTGTCCGCAGCGTGATCGGGATGGTCATTCCGCGGCCCAGGACCAACGTGGCCGCGCTGTCGCCCGGGTTGGATGGGGACCTGAGGTGGACCTGCAGCGTCTTGGTCTCACCGGAGCGGAGGAAGAGTGTGCCTGGGTCGACGTCGCCTGACTCCTGGTAGCGCCAGAAGCTCGCGGTCCACGGCACGGCACCGGACGAGCCAAAGCCGATGCCGGCCCCGTCCCAGAGAGTGAAGAAGACCGCCGTCCAGGTGCCGGCGCGAGGGTTCGCCACCTCGACATCGGCGTAGTCGCCGAGACCCTGGGGCAGCGAGTAGCCCTCGTACGTGCCGCCCGGACCGAACAATGCGATGTGGACGAGTGAGCTCTGGCCCACGAACTGATAGCCCGCTTGCAGCTTGAGCCGATCCGTCCCGCCGGGCACCTTGAACGTCGAGCTCTGGAAGATCTCCGGGACGCCTGACCAGATCAGGAACGTGGGCTGCGTCGTCGTCGTCGAGGGGTCGAGCGTCACCGAGCCGGATGTGGCGCCGTGCTGGACGAGCTGGCGGATCCTCGGGATAACGACGGTGGGATGCCCGCCCGTATTGGTGAGCGAGATGGTGCCTGATGCTGTCTTGCTCGGCAGGCCCGACAGGTCGAGCTGCGACACGCTCGCGAGCAGACCTGCGTCCGCGTGGACCGCCGTCGTGCCGGGGATCGACCGGGCGAGCTGGACGGCGTCGGCGACGTTGAGGAGCCCGGCGCCCTGCTGCTCGGCCGGCGCCTGGATGTCAGTAGCCGTACTCGTGAGGATGCGCTTCACGAGCGCAGGCAAGGGATCCGCACCTTGGTGCGTCAACGCGTACGCCTGGATCACGTCAGCCGCGGCGCCCGCGGTGAGCGGCGCAGACTCGCTCGTGCCCCCGGACTCTGGATGGGCTGCCCGCCACAGGCGCTGAAGGTGGGCGACTGTGAGCACAGCGCCCAGTTGAGGTCGCCCGGGGCCACGAGGTCAACGGTCTTGCCGTCCTGGGCAAAGCCGCCGGACGACAGTGAGGAGATGTTGTCGTCGGCGTAGGTGCCGTTTCCGAACCCCGGTGCGTTGATCCCTCCAAAGCTGTACTGCGCATAGGAGCGGAACGTCGTCGACGCACCAACCGAGATGAGGTTGGGGTCGGTCGACGGTGACCCGATCGTGCTCGAGATGCCGGCGTCGCCGGAACTCACGACCACCGTCACACCGGCGGCGACAGCGGCGTCGTCGGCGAGCTTCGTGACGTCAAGTGCGCTGTCGGGGAACCCGTTGCCACCGAACGACTCGTTGAGGACCTTCACGCCACTCGAGACCGCGTAGTTGATCGCCTGGATGAACGCCGATGACGTGGTGAAGTTCGCGCCGAAGACCTTGAGGGCGGTGATGCTTGCACCCGGCGCGTCACCCTCGATCCGGATGTCGCAGCCTGCGGGAAGCGGGTGCGCTGGGTTCACGAACGTCGAGAGGTCGTAGACCGAGTTGCCCTGCGCGCCAATGGAGCTGGCGTCGAGGAACGACTCCGTGTCGGCGTCGCCGGACGGCGCCGACGAGCCGTCGCCAGAGAAATCCTGGAAATCTGAGATGACGGGACTGCCCGCCGGGGACCCGGCAGACGCAAATAGCGCGTTGCGTTGGAAATCCGAGAGTGTGGTGTCAATGCCGCCGGCCATATATGCGACCTTGACCCCCGCACCGTCGCAGCCAGCATTGATCGCCGTCTCTGCGTGGATGTTCGCGAGTGCCTCGGGTTGAGTTGCGGGTGCGCTGCGGTACCGCACAGGACCGAGCTCTTCGTGCCACGCGCGTGCTCAGTTGCGACTGACGAGCCCGGCGAGGTGTTCTTGGGCATCGACGCGAGCGGGATCTCGGCGTTCGGCAGCACAGCGAGGACACCACGAGTGCTGGCGAGCACCGACGCTCCGGCGGACGTGAGGCGGACGGTCAGCTCGTCGGGGACGAGGGAGCGCGATCGCACGGTGCCGCCGGACCCCTCGATCTGAGATACGACGGCACGCTGTGAGGCGAGCACTGCCGTGCGGCCGGCCGTTGTTGCGATCGATGCGCTCGGGCTCCGCAGGAAGACCACATAGGTATGCGTCGCGCGCGAGGACCCACGCACCGAGGCGATTGCCGGTGCGACGGGAATCGCGAGCGCCGCGACCGTGCACACGACGGCGGCGACCATGGCGGTGCGGATGGTCCGAAAATGGGTCCCCATGGTGATCCTCCTGTGTGCGATGCGGCCCTGGCCGCGGGAGAATCCGGAATATATGACAATGCTCCGGCACGCGCCGAGGATGCTGCCATCGCGGTGACGGAGCTGTCTCCGGGTGGGCGCGCGCGCGATGCACGCGTGAGGGATCAGTCGTCACCGGTGGTTATAGCGTCAGGCGCCCAAATTCGCAGCCCCAACGGGATTCGAACCCGTGTCGCCACCTTGAGAGGG
>PMON01000044.1:0-61101 GCA_003162395.1 Acidimicrobiaceae bacterium | reverse complement strand
ATTACACCACCCCCGAATGGGTGTCGTGAGGCTAGCCGACCGCAACGACCGACTGCCAGCAGACGACGACTACGGCAGTCCGAAGTGCGGGATCCCCGACAGCGTCTTGTAGCCGACGATCCGTCCCGCCGAGACCTCGACCGCTTCCTTCACGAAGTAGAGCACGAGGCTGAAGCCGCCGATCGGTGAGCGCAGTGACGGCGTCGGCGAGGGCGAGAAGCCGAATGCCGACGTGATCGCCATGGCGCGATCCTCATGGAACGGGTCGGTCACGTCGAGCACCGTCACGACGCCGTCACGTCGGAGCGCGGGCGCCACTGACGCGACGTTGTTCCACGTGTCGGCGCCGCTGCCCAGGATGATCGCGTGCTTCGGGACGCCTTGCGCCTCGAGCCAGATCGCGGAGATCTGGGCCTCCGTGTAGAGATCGCCGGGCTTCTTGCCGCCCGTCACCGCGATGATCGGGGCGAGGTGAGCGTCGAACAAGGAAAGCGAGCGAGCGAGTCGCTGTTGCAGGTCGACCCCCGGCGTCGTGTAGTTCGCCGCGGTGCCGAAGACGAGGATCGCGTTGGCGGTGTGCGGATCGTCCTGCCTACTCGTGAGCCACACCTGCACGAGGGTGACGCACACGTAGACGAGGCACACCGCGAGCACCGCGCCGACGATCTTGAAGATGAGTCGGAACGGCCAGAGGAACATCAGCCCGCG
Organism: Acidimicrobiaceae bacterium; assembly: GCA_003162395.1. Taxonomy (GTDB): domain Bacteria; phylum Actinomycetota; class Acidimicrobiia; order Acidimicrobiales; family RAAP-2; genus Palsa-459. The sequence goes on along the minus strand of PMON01000044.1, from coordinate 60,393 downwards.
GCAGCGATGGCTGCAGCGAGCCGCCGGCGCACCGTGTCGCGACCGAGGAGCGCCATCGACTCGAAGAGTGGCGGGCCCACGGCGCGTCCGGTCACCGCGAGGCGCACGGGCGCCTGGGCCTTTCGAAGCGCGAGCGCATGACGCTCGCCGACCTCGACCAAGGTGCGATGGAGCGTCTCGGCATCGAACGCGCAGTCTTCGAGTGCCGAGTGCACGTCGTGCAGGATCGCGATCGACTCGGGCTGGTTCGCGATGGCCTTGTCGAACGCGGCCCCGTCGATCGCGGGCTCCTCGAGGAAGAAGAAGTCCACCATCGAGGGGACCTCACCGAGCGTGGCCACACGCTCTTGGACGAGCGGCGCGACCGCCGCAAAGACCTCGGGGTCGAACCGTTCGGGCGCCCAGGGCGGCGCCTGGTCCGCGGGGCACCACTCCCCCTCGCGCGGCGCGACCCAAGGCCGACATGCCTCGATGAACGCCTCGGTGTCGAGGGCTCGGATGTAGGCGCCATTCAAATGGGTGAGCTTGGCGACGTCGAAGAACGCCGGCGAGTGGTTCACGTCCTCGAGCGCGAAGCGCTCAATCATCGTGTTGAGGTCGACCATCTCGTCGTCGCCACCCGGACTCCATCCGAGCAATCCAAGGAAGTTCAGCATCGCCGCGGCGAGGAATCCCCGGTCACGATAGAGCTCGACCGCGACCGGATCACGGCGCTTCGAGATCTTCTGGCGCTGCTCGTTGACCAGGAGCGGGACGTGCGCGAAGACCGGAGCGGCGGTCTTCGCTCCCTCGGCCGCGTCGAGCGCCGCTGCCAGCAACAGCTGCTTGGGCGTGTTGGCGAGGTGCTCCTCACCCCGCACCACGTGGGTGATCCCCATCGCCCGGTCGTCGACGAGATTCGACAGCGCGAAGAGCGCGGCACCGTTCGAGCGGACGGCGACGAAGTCCTCGATCGATGCGTTCTGGAAGGCCACGTCGCCCCGGATCACGTCGTGGACGATCGTCTCGCCTTGATCCGGGACGCGGAAGCGCAGGGCCACGCCGTGACCGCGCTCCAAACCGCGGTCACGGCAGTACCCGTCGTAGCCGGTCTGCGACGTGCCCTTGAGGCGCGCGTCGATGGCATCTCGGGCGCAGTCACATCCGTAGAGGGCGCCGGACTCGTAGAGCCGGGTCGCCGCGGCTTCGTGGGCAGCGGCGAACTGGCTCTGTCGCACGGGCGGCTCGTCAGGCGGGAGGCCCAGCCAGTCGAGTGCGGCGACGATGACCTCGACCCACTCCTCGCGATTCCGCTCGGCGTCGGTGTCCTCGATGCGCACGACGAAGGTCCCGCCGTGTCGTCGCGCGAAGAGCCAGTTGAACAGGGCCGTCCGTGCGCTGCCGACATGGAAGAAGCCTGTCGGGGAAGGCGCGATTCGGACGCGTGGAGCGTCCACCAAGTCAGTCCTCTTCGATCGAGATCGCGCCTGTGGGACAGCTGTTGACCGCCTCGACGAGCTGCGAGCGGAGCGCCTCGTCAGGGTGGTCATTGAGCACGTACAAGAACCCGTCGTCGCGCACCTCGAAGATCTCCGGGAGGATCCCCATGCAGACGGCATTGCTCGCGCACTGGTCGTAGTCGACGACAACCTTCATCCGACCTCCCTTTCGTGCACAGGCTACCGATCCGTGCCTGGGTGCCCGGTCCTCATCGGTCCGACGGGCTCGGGGGATCCTGCTCACGGAGCAGCCCCGCGACGAACTCGGTGTCCGCAAGGATCGGCGAGTCGGCCAGGAAGAGCTTCCCGTAGCGCTCGAAGTACATGAGCTGCTTGCCGAGCAGGAAGTTGGAGCGGTCGAAGTCGCTCATGAGCCCGCCGCCCTCCACGGCGGCGCGCCGGATCCTGCGCTGGACCCGCAGTCGCTGGAGCGCGCCCACGATCCCTTGTTGGCGCAGCTGGATGCCGAAGGCCTCGGCAGCCCGAGCCTCAGCGGTGAGCATCAGCTCGCCGAGGCTGAACTCGCCGAACGGTCGGAGCAGCACCGGCTCGATCATCGACCGCATGAAGAGCGCGAGCTGCTCGTCGTCCATGCCCATCGCGTCGCGCAGGGGGGCGCCGTAGCTGTCGACGATGTACGCGGTGACGTCGCGCCACGCCGCCTCCTCGCCGAGCACGGCGGCAAGTATCCGCAGCACGAATCGATGCGAGCGCTCGTCGAGCCGCCCGACGATGCCCCAGTCGATGACGCCAAGCCGACCGTCGCGAAGGAGCAGGAGGTTGCCCGCGTGCACGTCTCCGTGGAAGACCCCGTCTCGCACCATGAGGGTGAAGAACGCCCGGACCAGCTGGTCCACGAGCGGCGCAGGGTCCACGCCCAGCGCGGCAGCGCTCGCGAGGTCGTCGATCGCGACGCCGTCGAGGTACGACATCGTGAGCACGTTCGGGCCCGAGAGCTCAGGGACCGCCGTCGGCACCACGAGCGCGTCGAACCCCGCGGCGGCGATCAGCGGGCCGAAGAGCGCGAGGGCTCGCGCCTCGTTGCGCAGGTCGAGCTCCTCGCCAACCTGGATCCGAAGACCGTCGAGCTGCTGGAGCACCGCGCCGGTGAGCTGGGCGCCCGTCCACCTCGTGAGCAGTTCAAAGAGCGGCGCCATGAGGGCGAGGTCGACCGAAACGCTCGCGTCGATGCCGGGCCGCAGGATCTTGACGGCGACGTCGCGGCCGTCGTGGAGCCGCGCCCGGTGCACCACGGCGATCGACGCCCGACCGATCGGGGTGGGGTCGAACCACGCGAACGCGTCCTCGACACGACGCCCGAGCTCGTTCTCGACGAGGCGGCTGATCTCCGGGAACGCGACGGCAGGGCCGGTGTCGAGGCACGAGCGGAACGCCTCGGCGAGCGGGTCCCCAAAGAGGCCGGGGCTGGAGGCGACGAGCTGCCCGAACTTCACAAAGGTGCCACCCAGATCCTCGAACGCGGCGCTCAGCGGGAGCGCCGCGTCGCTCAGCAGCTCGGCGCCGTGACGACGCCGGCGCAACGACCGGATGCCGACGGGTCCGAGGCGACGCACGAGTACCGAGGCGATCCGGGTGCCCCGGCGCAGGCGCGCGGCCAGGCTCGGCTCGGGGAAGCGGCGGACGTACGGCTGCCAGTCGCGGTCCGACTCGCTTGCTGCGCGCGGCACCCGGGCACCCTACGTGGGGCCTACGTCAGAGCCGACCCCTCGTGCTGGTCGAGCGCCTGGTGCAGGGTCTCGAGCGCGCGGCGGTACGTGTCGATGAACAAGGGCTGCGCGTCTTCTGGCGTGGTCGTGACCGACCAGGAGATCGTGCACCCGCCGTCGCTTGGCTCGACCACCATCGTCGCTTCGTGCGCCTCGATCGGGACGCCGTCGACGATCGAGTAGGTGAGCGTTCGCGTCGCGTCGTCGCGGCGGACGAGCCGCTCCGAGATCCGCATCCCCGTCATCGAGAACGTGCGGACGTCACCATCGATCGTGACGTCGGTGACGGCGGGGAACAGCCGCGCGATGCCCTCGAAGTCGCCGACGAGGTCCCACGCTGCCGACGGGGACGCCGCGTACTGCTCTTGCACCAAGGTCGCGACCACGCGGCCCTCCTCACTCGTCGAAGCAATGTCAGTACCATACGTGCACTCGCAACGGAGGGGGCACGTCGTGCAGATGAGATCGATCGGCTCCCTGGAGGTGTCCGTCGTCGGCATCGGGTGCAACAACTTCGGCTCGCGCCTCGACCGGTCCGGTGCCGACGCCGTCGTCTCGGCCGCCCTCGAGTCCGGCATCAACTTCTTTGACACCGCGGACATCTACGGCGCGACCAAGTCCGAGGAGTTCCTCGGACGCGCGCTCGGCTCGCGCCGTGACGAGGTCCTCGTCGCCACGAAGTTCGGCATGCCGATCGACGACCAGCGCTTCGGCGCGGCTCCCGCCTACGTCCTCAAGGCGTGCGACGACAGCCTTGCTCGGCTCGGCACGGACCACATCGACCTGTACCAGCTGCACGCGCCCGACGCGTCGGTCCCGATCGCCGACACCCTCGGCGCGCTCCACGAGCTCATCGCCGCCGGCAAGGTGCGCGAGATCGGTTGCTCGAACTTCAGCGCCGAGCAGCTCGACGAGGCCCGAGCCGCGTCGAAGGGATCCGACGAGTTCCGCAGCGTCCAGAACCAGTACTCACTGCTCTGGCGCGACCCCGAGGCCGACGGCGTGCTCACTGCGTGCGACCGGCACGACATGGCGTTCCTGCCGTTCTATCCCCTGGCGAACGGCCTCCTCACCGGCAAGGTCCGACCGGGCGAACCGCCGCAGGAGGGGACTCGGCTCGCCACAATGCCCCCAGAGCGACGCGCGCACTGGTTGAGCGACGAGTTCACGGCTCGGGTGGCTACGTTGCTCGACTTCGCCGGCGAGCACGGCGTGTCACTGCTCTCCTTGGCCTTCTCGTGGCTGCTCGCGCACCACCAGGTCGCCTCGGTCATCGCGGGCGCCACCAACCCCGAGCAGGTCAGGGCGAATGCCGCCGCGCCGATCACGCTCGACGACGCCGCGCGCGACGCGCTCGACGCGCTGACGGCAACCTGAGCTACGCGGCCTTGACGGCCGCGACGAGCGCGGTGAGCGTGTCTTTTGCGTCACCAAACAAGAGCACGGTCTTGTCGTTGTAGAGCAGGTCGTTGTCGATGCCCGCGAACCCCGGCCGCATGGACCGCTTGAGGAACACGACGTTCGCCGCCTCGTCCGCGTTGATGATCGGCATGCCGTAGATGGGGCTCCCGGGCGAGGATCTGGCTGCGGGATTGACGGTGTCGTTCGCCCCGACGACGAGCGCCACGTCGGCGGTCGTCAGCTCGGGATTCGCCTCGTCCATCTCCTTCAGCTCGTCGTAAGGGACGTTCGCCTCGGCCAAGAGCACGTTCATGTGGCCCGGCATGCGGCCCGCGACGGGGTGGATCGCGAAGAACACCTCGACACCTCGGGCCTTGAGGGTGTCGGCGAGCTCTCGCACCACGTGCTGGGCCTGGGCGACTGCCAAGCCGTACCCAGGGATGATCACGACCTTGCGCGAGTACGCGAGCAGCACGCCGATGTCCTCGGCGGTGCCCGACCGCACGGAACGCCCGTCGGCGGACTCGGTCGACCCCGAGGCCGTCACGACGGAGCCGAAGGCGCTGAAGAGGATGTTGGGCAGCGAGCGGCCCATTGCCGCGCTCATCATGCGGGTGAGGAGGATCCCCGACGCCCCGACCAGGGTGCCCGCGACGATGAGCAGGTTCGAGCCGATCGTGAAGCCGGAGGCAGCGACGGCGATGCCCGTGAAGGAGTTGAGGAGCGAGATGAGCACGGGCACGTCGGCACCGCCGATCGGCAGCACGAAGGCGACGCCGAGGACGAGCGCGAGCCCGAGCAGGATCCACAGCCACACGAGCGAGCCGGTGGAGAGCAAGAGGATGGCGACGACCACGATGCCAACGCCGAGTATTGCGTTCAGCACCTGCTGGGCGGGGTAGGTGACGGGCCGGCCCGTCATGAGCTCTTGGAGCTTGGCGAACGCGATCGCCGAGCCGGAGAACGAGACGGTGCCGATGATGACGCCGAGCACCACCTCGAGGATCTTGTAGACCGCGACGGTCTTGACCCCGCCCACAGGCGGGCACACGATTTGGAAGGGGCACGGCGCTCGAGTCATCGAGGTCAGCGCGAGGTACTCGGTGACCGAGACCAGGGCCGCAGCGCCGCCACCGACGCCGTTGAAGATCGCGACGAGCTGGGGGATCGCCGTCATCTTCACGAAGCGCGACGTGGGGACGGCGACCGCTGCCCCCAGCACCATCGCGCCGATCATCCAACCCAGGTGCTGGAGGTGCGGCTGGGCGAACGTCGCGCCAATCGCGAGGGTCATCCCGCCGACCGCGACGAGGTTGCCCCGTCGCGCGTGGCGCGGGCTCGAGAGCCCCATGAGGGCGATGATGAAGGTGATCGCCGCGACCAGGTAGCACAGGTCGAGGACCGTGCCCCTTCTCACGAATCGGCCTCGTCGCTCTTCTTCTCCTGGGGCTTGCCCTTGAACATCTCGAGCATCCGGTCGGTGACGACGAAGCCGCCGACGACGTTCATCGTCGCGAGGAAGACGGCGAGGACGCCGAGGATCGTCTCGGGCGTCGTGGTCGCCTGGCCGAGCACGAGCATCGCGCCCACGAGGATCACGCCGTGGATGGCGTTCGAGCCGCTCATGAGTGGGGTGTGCAGGATGCTCGGGACCTTGGAAATGACTTCGATTCCCACGAACACGCTGAGTATGAAGACGGTCAGGTACTCCAGGATCTCGTTCATGTTCGGTGACGCAGCGACCGCCGCAGTCGCGACGGCGTTCGCGTGCAGCGAAAAGCCGATGCCAAGTGCCGTCATGTCGCCGCGACGACCTTCGAGATGACAATGGGCGCGAAGGGGACGCCCAGCAGCGACGACGCCGCCTCGTTGGTGCACGTGCCATCTCTGAGCACGGTCGCGCCCGCGACGACCACATCGTTCCAGTCGGGCGTCACCGCACCGGCCCTCGCGTAGAGGGCAAGCAGGTTGCTGACATTGCGGGCGTAGAGGAAGCTCGCGTGCGTCGGCATCCCCGCGGGCGGGTTGGACATGCCGACGACGATGGCGTGATTGCGTCGCACGTCCTCGCCCGGCACCGTGACCTCGCAGTTGCCGCCGCTGTCTGCCGCCATGTCGATGACGATGGCTCCCGGCCCCATCGCGTCCACCATCTCGGCCGTCACGAGCACGGGCGCCCTCCGGCCAGGCACCGCCGCGGTCGTGATGACGACGTCGCTCGCAGCCACCTCGTCGGCGAGCGCGCGCTGCTGGGCGGCGAGCTCCTCGGGACTCAGCTCTCTCGCGTAGCCACCGACGCCTTCGGCGGCAACGCCCAGATCGAGGAAGGTGGCGCCAAGGCTCTCGGCCTCCTCCTTGGCGGCGGCGCGGACGTCGTAGGCCTTGACCGCTGCTCCCAGCCGCCGCGACGTCGCGATCGCCTGGAGACCAGCAACCCCGACACCCATGACGAGGACCTTGGCCGGCGGCACGGTCCCGGCGGCCGTCATGAACATGGGGAAGAACTTGCCGAGCCGCTCTGCTCCCGCCAGCGCCGCGCGATAGCCCGAGACCGTGGCTTGCGAGCTGAGCGCGTCCATCGACTGGGCGCGGCTGATCCTCGGCACGAGGTCGAACGAGACCGCGGTGACCTTCCGCTCGAGCATCACCACGAGCGCGTCGGTGCTGGTGGAGGGCTGCAGGAACGACAGGTGCACGGCGCCCTCATCGACCAGCTTGGCGTCTTCGGCCGTTGGTGCGTTGACCCGGACGACGACCCCCGCGCCCCGGCAGGCCTCGGCGCCCGACCCCGCGAGGGAGGCGCCGGCACCCTCATAGGCGGCGTCCTCGTAGGTGGCGTGGGCTCCTGCGCTTCGCTCCACGACGACCTCGAAGCCGTCGGCCGCGAGCTTGCCGGCAGCCTGAGGGGTCAGGGCGACTCTCGTCTCGCCGGGCCTCGTCTCGGCAGGCACGGCGACGCGAGCGGGCATGGACTCGTTCTAGCAGTTGGCACACGTGGCCCCGTATGGCAGCGACGCCGAGCGACACGCCAACACCGAGTTCATCGGGGTCGCGCAGTTATGGTGTCCCGGTGACAACGGCGGCGGCTCGTCGGACGCACACGGGCCTGATTCTCGCGGTCGCGTGCATCGCGCAATTCATGGTCGTCCTCGACGTGTCCGTGGTGAACGTGGCGCTGCCGACGATTACCAAGAGCCTGCACTACTCGGCCACCGGCCAGCAATGGATCGTGAACGCCTACGTGCTCACGTTCGCCGGCTTCCTGCTCCTCGGCGGTCGCGCCGCTGATGTCTTCGGCCAGAAGAAGGTCTTCATCCTCGGGCTCGTGATCTTCACCGGTGCGAGCCTTGTCGGTGGCTTCGCCCAGAACGACGTGTGGCTCACGACGGCACGAGCGGTCCAGGGCTTCGGTGGCGCAATTCTCTCGCCGGCCACGCTGACCATCATCATCACCACGTTTAGCGGCGCGAAACTGGCGCGGGCGATCGGCATGTGGAGTGCCGTGGCTGGCGCTGGCGGCGCAACTGGAGCACTCCTCGGTGGCATCCTCGTCACCGAGCTGTCCTGGCGTTGGGTGCTGTTCATCAACGTCCCGATCGGTGTCGTCCTCGGGCTCATGGCACTCTCGTACTTGCCCGAGCACCGCCGAGCGGTGGACGCGCGCACGATGGACGTGCTCGGTGCCGTGCTCGTCACCGCCGGGCTCTCGACGGCGGTGTACGGCATCGTGAGCACGACCACGTACCCCTGGACCTCGGCGAGGACCCTTGTCACGCTCGGGATCGCCGCGGTGCTGCTGGCGGCCTTCGGGCTGACCGAGGCCCGGCTCGCGAAGTTCCCGCTCCTGCCGCTGCGGTTCTTTCGATCGAGGACCGCGTCGGGCGCGAACGCCGTCATGCTCCTCGTGGGCGGCGCCTTTTTCTCCATGTGGTACTTCCTCACGCTCTTCATGCAGAACGTGCTCGGCTACTCCGCGCTTCGCACGGGCTTCGCGTTCCTCCCGCCGTCCATCGCGATCATCATCGGGGCACAGATCTCCAGCCGGTTGATGTCACGGATGGGCATCTGGCCGATCGTGACCGTCGGCACCGCGCTCGCGACGCTCGGCTTCTCCCTGCTCACTCGACTGGCTCCGGGGTCGGCGTACGTGACCGCGATCATGCTGCCGAACTGTCTTGTGGCCTTCGCGCTCGGGCTCTTGTTCACCCCGCTCGCGGCGGCGGCCACGTCGACGGTCCAGCCAACCGAGGCAGGACTCGCGTCGGGCATCCTCAGCACGTCACGACAAGTCGGGGGCTCACTCGGCCTCGCGATCCTCGCGACCGTCGCGACGACACGCGCGATCACGGTGTACGGCAAGTCGCTGCCTTCGTACTCGTCGCCGCAGTTTCACAGCCCACCCGTCATGCACGCCATCTCCTCGGGCTACGACTCGGCCTTCCGATGGTCCGCCGGGGTCACGCTGCTCGCACTCGTGGCGGGGCTGGCGCTTCGAGGCGTGTTCCCCGTTCGCCAGGCCTCGCCGCAGCTGGTGGCCGCTGACTGACTCGACCCGCGCTGGAAGTGCCCATCGCCTCGTGCGCGCCCCACGCACAGAGAGGGACCACACGTGACCACGAGTGCGTCGGATCGCCGCCACACTGGCCAGCGGCGGTCGCTCGCGAGCGCGTTCTCGATCGTCTTTGTCCCCGCCTTCTTCGTGATCGCGTCCTGGTCGCTCGCAATGCCGCGGTACTCGGGGCCCGACGAGCCCAGCCACGTCGTCCACGCCGCAGCCGTGGTCCGGGGCCAGTGGGTCGGCACGCCGATCACAAACTTCCCAGGCTTCACCCTCGTGCACATCCCCGGGCCGTTCGCCTCGGGAATCGCCCAGGAGTCGTGCTTCCAATCCCCGCCGACGAGTCCTGCCTCATGCCAGCCGCCGTGGCCCGCGTCCAGCCGTGCGGTCGCCGCGGCGACCTACACGGGGCGCTACCCGCCGCTCTACTACGCCGTCGTCGGCCTGCCGACGCTCGTCGCGTCCTCGCTGCCCGCCTTCTACGCGATGCGACTCCTGAGCGCGCTCGTCTCGGCGCTGTTCCTCGGCCTCGCCGCCGCGGTCGGCGCCGTCTGGTCGCGAAATCGAGTGCTGCCCCTCGCCATCCTGCTTGCCGCGACGCCGATGGCGCTGTACTCGGCGGCCGTCGTGAACCCGAGCGGGCTCGAGATCTGCGCAGCAGTGTGCCTGTGGGTCTCGGGCGTGGTGCTCGTTCGAGAGCACCTCGCCGGCCCGCCGGCCGGACTGGTCGTGATCGTCGCGCTGTCCGCGGCCACGCTCGCGCTGGCTCGACCGATCTCGCCGTTGTGGCTGGGAATCATCGGCGTCGCGCTCTTCGCGGTGAGCGACGCGCGCGGGGCGATCGCCCTCCTGCAGCGCAGCCGTCTCGTCCAGGTCGCTCTGGGATCGGTCGCCGTGGTCAGCGTCCTCGCGATCGCCTGGATCCTCTCGGTTCACGCCTTCGACGTGCAGCGCGGCCTGGTCGGCCTCGCTCCGCACGCCTCGGCGTTTGACGTGCTCAGCGCCGCCGTCCGGCGTGAAGGGGTCTGGCTCGAAGAGATGGTGGGCATCTTCGGCTCCCACGAGACGCTCGCACCGCTCGCCACCTACCTCATCTGGTGGGTCCTCATCGCGACGAGTGGCATCGTGGCCGTGGTCGTCGGCAGGCGACGCGAGGTGCTGGTGCTGCTGGCGCTCGTCGCGACCTGCGGCCTCGTCCCGATCGCGATCCAGTTCCTGCACGCGAGGAACCTCGGCATCGTCTGGCAGGGCCGCTACACGCTGCCCGCCGCGGTCGGCATCCCGATCCTGGCCGCGGTCATCGTCGGGACGACGAGGCGTGCACCGCCCGGCCGGCGCTGGTTCGAGGTCGCCGCCGTCGTCGGCGCGGCCGCGGCCTCGTTCCTCGGATTCGCCGAGGCGCTCCGCCGCTACGCGGTGGGTGTCAACGGGCCGATCCTCTTCTTCCATCCGCGGTGGCAGCCCGCGGGCGGCGTCATCACCTGGCTCGTGGTCAATCTCGCGGCGACGTCGTTGCTCGCTGGCGCGCTGTGGCACCTTGGTCCCGCGAGGTCGAACGACCCGGAGCGCGGCGCCGCGCCGGCACCGAGCGCCGTCCGCGCAGGTGCCTCAGTCGACTGACTCGTCTGCCGCGGCGTTGCCCAGCTGTCCGCTGGCCGACACCCGGTCCTGCTCGGAGGGATGCCGAAACTCGACGGTCCACAGCGACCTGGGCCTCGTGCCGAGCTGATCGGACCAGATGGTCCCGCGCGAGAACCTGATCACACGGCCCACGACGTGGAACAAGAAGTACGCGAAGGGCAGCTCGACGAGGACTGCCTGCGCGACCGACACGCCGAGATCCGTCGAGCGCGCCGTCGTGATGTCAAACCAGGCATCCGCGCACATGAGCGTCGCGGTGATCGTGGCGAAGATCACGATGATCGCCCGCCGGCGCCAGGCTGCCCACGCCGTGGCCGCGAGGCCGACGAGCAAGGCGACGTCGAACCCGACCCAGGCAAGGTTCCAGTGGGCGGCGTCGTAGCGCTTCGGCAGCGTGAGGCCGAGCAGGATGATCCAGGCGAACAGCCCGAAGCACGCGACCACGAGTGCTTGGACCACTCGAAGCCGAACGCGGGGATTCGCCTGTTCCACGTTGTCCATTTGCGCTCAGTGTACGTACACGGCTCGCCAGCTCGCGGTCGTGCGCGCCGAGCCTTTACGTGCGTACCGCGCCGGACGCCCGTGCACTCGCCACGAGCTCGCGAAACGCTCCCTCGAGCCGCACGACCGTGACCCCGTCGACGATGCTCGCGGCGACCTGGGCACCGTCGACCACGACGTCTCCGTACGCCGACGCGTGCAGCACCACCTCGACCGGACCGGTGCGCTCGAAGTCGCCGATGGACTCCCAGGTGAGCACGGCGGACTGGTCGGCGAGGTGCGAGCGGTACGTGTCGGCGCGGGCCGACCCGAAGCCGTCGCCCGCGTCATCGAACCCCACGCCAAGCGCGTCGCCGCGCTCGTCGGGATGCACGTGGATCGACCACCGCTTGGTCGCGTGGTCCGGCGAGAGCACGGTGTCGCTGTCGAGCCACGCATCGTCGAGCACGAGGATCGTGCCCTCTCGCTGCAGCACGACCGGCTCGCCGAGCGGCGCGTCGAGGACGACGGGTGCGCCCCCCGCGACGAGCTCGGACTCGCCGCTCGGCCCCTCCGGGCCGGCGCACAGCCGGACGCGTCGCCAGCGTCCCTCGGGGAGGCAGACGCCGACCGACGTCGCCTCGGGGTCCGCGACGGGGACCACGACGAGCTCATCGCCAAGGTAGAACAGGTCGGTCCGTCCCGACGTGCCGCTCGGCGCGCTGCCGACCGGCCAGTCCGCGGGTCGCAGCATGGGCGCGCCTCGCCGGTGCGCCTCTTCGGCGAGGCGGTAGAGGTGCGGGAGCAATCGGTACCGCGCCCGGATCAACCGCTCGATCGCCGCGTCGAAGGGCGCGGGGAAGCGCCACGGCTCGCGGTCCGGCGAGCCCAGGACGCAATGGGTCCGACAGAACGGCGAGACGATCCCGAGCTCGAGCCAACGGACGTACAGCTCGGGCGAGGGGATCCCGCTGAACCCGCCGATGTCCGAGCCCGTGAACGGCACCGACGAGAGGCCGAGCCCGAGGAACGTCGGCACCTGCTGGGCGAGGCCGCCCGGTGAGCTCTCGACGTCGGCGGACCAGTGCCACGCGTAGCGCGCGAGGCCGGCCCACCCCGACCTCGACAGCACGAACGGCCTGTTCGCCCCGCGGCTCAGCGCATCGTGACCCGCCATGTCCATGAGCAGCCCGTACAGGTTGTGCACCTCGGCGTGCGTGCCAGGGCGTCCGTCGAAGTCATGCACCACGTCGCGCGGCAGGGTTCGATCGCCCCACAGGGTGATGGAGGTGGGCTCATTCATGTCGTGCCACGCCCCGGCGATGCCCTGGTCGGTGAGCGCCTCGTACTTGGTGGACCACCACGCGCGGGTCGACGCGCGAGCGAAGTCGGGGAATGCCGCCCAGCCCGGCCACACGGTGCCGTGCTCCACGCGGCCTTCAGTGTCGACGACGAAGTGCGAGCTTGCGACCCCCTCTGCGTACACCTCGTAGGTCGGGTCGCGTCGGACGCCGGGATCGACGATCGCGACGAGCCTCGTGCCCGTCTCGAGCGCGGTGACCGCGAGCGCACGCACGTGCCCGAATCTCGAATGGTCGAAGGTGAAGACGCGGAAGCGGTCCATGTGGTCGATATCGAGGTGCATCGCCGAGACTGGGATGTGGCGAGCGGCGAAGCCCGCGACCACGTCGGCGACGACGTCGTCGGTGCGCCATCCCCATCGGCAGTGGTGGTACCCGAGCGCCCATCGCGGCGGCATCGACGGCTTGCCGAGCAGCGTCGTCGCGGTCTCGAGCAATCCGTCGAGCTCGCCGACCGCGACGTAGGTGAGCACGGCCCCGTCTTCGAACTCGAAGGTCGCGCCGTGCTCGGCGTGCGGCACGCGGCCGACGGTCACGGTCGCCTCGTAGGAGTTCTCGGTGAACGCCCAGGCAGGACCCGTCCCGTGCAGGCCGACGGTGACGGGAATCGAGCTGTACAGCGGGTCCTGGCCGGTCCCCCAGGAGCCCCCCGGGTCCCGGTTCCACAGCCGGTACGTCGCGCCGGTGAGGTCGAGCCCGCGTGCCTGCTCGCCCAGCCCGCACAGCACCTCGTGGTCGCGAAGGACGCGCCGCAGGACTCGTCGCGAGCCCTGCTGGAGCGGCGTCCGCTCCTCGTAGCGTCGCCGGCCCAGGTCGTCGAAGACGACGACGCCCTCGGTCGTGACCTCGACGCGCAGTCGCGACGTCGCGAGGATTGCCCGGTCGGGCTGACTCACGTCGATCACGACGTCGTGACTCGAGTCGAAGACCGCGTCCTTCGTGGCCACGTCGCACGGTGCGACGCCCGGGCCCCACGACAGCCGCACGAGCTCGTCGCGCAGTGCGGTGACGTGCAGCGTCGCCCGCTCGTAGGTCACGGCGACGGCTCGGCCCTCGTCTGACAACGACGCACCGGTGTAGCGCCCGGCGTCCTCTGGCGCGTGGGCACTCCGGTGGGCACGTTGCCACCTCGCGTCGTGCATCGACATCCGCACGGAGTTCGCGGTGATCGCCCGCATCGTCCTCGGTGAGAGCGCTTGCACCTCGCGAAGTGCGAGCTGCGCCTTGAGGAGTGCTCGACGTAGTGCTGGGAGCGCCACGGCCTGAACCTATATGAGACGCCGTGGCGTCAAGTTGGAACTACGGTGGCGCACTCGGAAGTGTCGGAAACGGGGAAGCATGGTCGTCTCACCTCTGCGCGAAGCCGGCGATGCGGCCGTGCAGTCGTTGTCCGCACCCGTCGCGGACGCGTTCGAGCTGCTTCGCTCGGGCCGGATGCGCCTGCGCACCGAGCGCAGGGTCGGGTGGCAGGTCGTGAACCTCGACCTTGACGGCCGCCGCCTGCGCTACCGGGTCACCGACAACATCAAGTCGCCGCTCGCTCGCCGTGCGACCGACGGCGACGACGAGCAGGTGTGGGCGATGAGCTTGCACGGCTACTTCGCGGGCGGCTCGATGTACGCACGAGAGAGCGAGAACCTCGCGGAGCGCTTCGGCTGGCGAGTCGTCAACCTGTCGCTGCCGGGCTTCGGCGGCTCGGACCCGATGGGCACGCCGGATGTCTCGATCGACCAGCTGACCGACCAGATCGCCTTCGTCAAGGAGCGGCTCGGCATCGGCCCGCTCCTCTTGTTCGGCCACTCGATGGGTGCCGCCGTCGCCATGCGCTACGCGGCGAGCCATCCCGACGAGGTCCTGGGGATCGTCTATCGCGACGGCGTCGCGACCCCTGCCTGGCAGCACCGCCGTGGCGCGGTCGCGAGGCTCCTCAACGGTGCGCTGCCCGAGGTCGCACCCGTCGTCGACATGGCCGTCGCGACCGCGCTCGACCTGCCCGACCTGCTCGCCGGGCACGTCTTCCTCACGATCCGCTCGATGATCCCCGACCTGCGGCACAACGTGAAGACCTTTGCGCGCAGCGCGCCGATCGCCTCGATGCTGATGAACCTCGACCTGTCAGCCGACGTCCGCGTCGTGCGAGCGAGCGGCGTGCCCGTGCTCGCGGAGTGGGGCTGCTTCGACCGATTGGTCCCCCCGTCGACCGCGACGGAGTTCTCGGCGGTGGCCGGCCTCGACGTGCACTGGGTCCTTGGCGGTCACTCCTGGATGCTCGCGCGGCCGCACGGCCAGGCTGACGTGCTCACCAAGACGAGGTGGGGACGGGCATTCTTCGACGCGATGACTCGACGCGCAAGCACGCTCGGAGCTGGCATCACTCCTTGACGTAGAGCTGGCCGTCGGTGTCGGTCACGGTGAGCGGCGTGAGCCCCCTCGGCGCTGGCCCCGAGATGTACGCGCCGTTCGAGACCGAGAACACCGAGCCGTGGCACGGGCAGCTGAAGATCTCAGGGGACGAGGCGCTCCAGCCAACGATGCAGCCCTCATGGGGACAGATCGCGCTGAAGGCGACGAACTGACCCTTGGTGGGCTGGGCCACGAGCCCTGGCTCGTCGTTGGCGCTCGCCAACGTGAACGACGCCGCCTTGCCGACCGGGACGTCAGCGGCCGCCCCGATCGCCGTGCCGTTGCTCGAACCACCGCCGGTCCCTGTCGTCGACGGCAAGGTCACCTGGGTCCCGCCCGAGCCACCCGAGCCCCCGACGAGTCGGCCCGCGATCGCAACGCCCGAGACGATCACGAGGCCTGCCGCCGCCGCGGCCGCGGCGGTGACCCCACCGATGACCACCGAGCGCCGATCGATCTCGTCGGGCTTGCGCCCCGCGGGGAGCGACGGGCGCACGCCCTCGAGGTAGGGACAGCCGGCAGGAGCGCAGAGCCGATTCTTGATCGCGGTGCACTTGGGGTCCTTGTAGAACCCGCAGACTCGCTGCACCTCAGCGAACGGCACGACGACCATCAGGGGGTCGTCGAGCTGGTGCTCGTGCGCGGCGTGCCTGGCGATCCACCCGTCGAGGCTGAGCACGCCGCCACTGCCCGCGATCACGAACGGCACGAAGGCAAAGAGGAACACGATGTCCGCACCCGTGTACCACGGCGTGTCGTTGAAGCTCACGGCGAGGAACAAGCTGAGCGAGATGAGCAGCCCGCCGATCGCGGCAACCCGTGTCCACAGCCCGAGGGCCATGCCGGTGCCGACGGCGACCTCGCCGAGCGCGATCACCCAGGCAAGAAGCGTCGAGTGCTCCAAGAGATGCTCGAGGACGACCTTGATCGGCGAGAGGCTGATGTAGCCGATCATCTGGGCGTGCAGCGAGGACCGCGCCGAGGAGTTGAAGAACGAGGGATTCGCGATCTTCTGGAACCCCGCAAAGAGGAACGTGAACGCGAGGAACGCGCGCACCGGGAGGAGGGCCCATCCCGAGAGCAGCCAGCCTCGGGGCGGCACGCCGAGGGGGTGCGCGCGCGGCGCGGGCCGGCGAGAGCGATCACGCGGCACGTCTCTCACGATGCCACAACACCCGATGCGTGCCAAAGCCAAGCGGTCCGGAGGGCGTAAGTCTTCGGTAAAGATCACTCGGGATGTCGCTCTTCGTCGGCCACCTCACCCACCTCGCACCGGCCGTCGTGTACGCGACGGTCGCGGCCCTCGTCTTCGGCGAGGCAGCGCTGTTCGTGGGCTTCGTCCTGCCCGGTGAGACCGCGGTACTGATCGGCGGGTTCATCGCGAGCCAGGGCCGAATCAACATCGCCGTGCTCTGCGTCCTCGTCGTGGCGTCGGCCGTCGTGGGCGACTCGGTCGGCTATGCCGTGGGCGCCCACTACGGCCCGAGGCTGCTCGAAGGTCGGGTCCTTCGTCGACGTCGAGCCGGGATCGACCGGGCGCTCGCGGGCCTCGAGAAGAACGGTGCGACCTACGTGTTCCTCGGTCGTTTCACGGCGTTCTTCCGGGCCGTGGTCCCCGGCCTCGCGGGGATGTCCGAGATGCACTACCGGAGGTTCCTGCTCGCGAACCTGGCCGGCGGCCTGTGCTGGGGCGTCGGCTACGCCCTGCTCGGCTACTTCGCGGGGAACGGGTACAAGCGCGTCGCGCACTACTCCTCATTCGGCGCGCTCGGCCTGGTCGGGGTCATCGTGCTCCTCGCCATCGGCTTGCACCTGCGCCGCCGTCGGCGCGGACGAGACGTGGCGCTGGCTGCAGGCGATCCCGCGAGCGACGGCTCCACGCTCGGCGAGGAGCGCGACCGCGGGCCGGGTCGGCCCGGGGCCGCGCCGCGCTAGACGCCGAACCGTGCGAGCGCCGTCGCGACCCCGTCATCTGGTTGCCCGACCCGCCAGCCGCCACCGTGCTGGTCGACGTCGAGGAGCCCGACGGGCTGGTCAAGCGGTCCGGTCGAAGAGACGAGTCCGTGGAGCTGCAGCGCGCGAACCTCGACGGCACCCCCAGCCAGCAGCGGGAGCGCGGTCGCGAGCTGCGATGACCAGCCACGGGGGCCGGCGCCGAGCTCGATGGTGGCCACCGTGCCGGCCGCGTGCTCGACCGTGGCGCTGAGCAGCTCCGCGTCGTCGCTCGCGAGCCACCACTCGCACGCCGGCGCGTCGCGCCAGCGTCGGGCGGACCGCAGCGCCGCGGCATCCGGCGTTCGCGCGCGCCTCGACGGTCGCCTCGCGGTGCGCGGGACCGAGCGCTCGTAGTCGTCCCGTCGCGCCGCCAGCAGCACGGGGTCGACGATGCCCGTCGCGAGATCGCGCCACACCGCCTCGCCCTCGTAGCTTCCCGATGCCTCGAAGAGCACGGCACGCCGCGTCGTCGGGGACGCCGCTTCGATCGACTCGGCGGCGAGCAGGTGGGCGACGACCATGCCGTCGAGGGCACTCGTCGCGTCGGCGGCCGCGCCCTTGCGATACGGGGGACGCGTCGCGGTGCGCCAGCCGTCGCTCGACGCGCGGTTGGGGGCGCGAAACGTCACGATCGAGTGGGCGACGCCGTCAAGTCGACCGGCGAGCCAGCCGGCGTGCGCGGCGAAGCGCTCGGGGGCCCACGATGACAGCCACGGCTCCTGGCCGAGCCACGACGGCCACGCCGCGTCGCACAGGACGACCGACGTCGACATCCCTGCGCGAGCGGCGGCCGCGAGCGCGCGGACGTAGGTCCCGAGCGCGTGGAGGTCACGGACGTCGGGTCGCGGCTCCAAGCGAGCCCACTCCATCGTCAGGCGGAGCTCGCGACAGCCCATGTCCGCGGCTCGCCCGACGAGCTCGTCGAGGTGCTCGAACGTCCCCTGGGATCGCAGCGATGCCTGGATCCTCCCGAGCGACTGGGCGACGCTGAACGAGGTGTGCGGCCGGCCCTCAGTGTCGTAGCCGCCCTCGACGGCGTACCCGTCGATCGTCACGCCGAGCACCGTGGCACCGAGCGTCACGAGCCAAGTCTCGCACCGTCGAGCGAGTGTCCGACTGGAAGCAGGGATGCGCCGGGGAGGTAGCGTCACCGACCGACGCATCCGAGGAGGTCCACGATGGGCGACGAAGTACTGACCGAGCGACGGGGCAACGTCGAGATCCTCACGATCAACCGGCCCGAGGCTCGCAACGCGATCAACCTCGCGGTCGCGACGGCGCTCTCCGCGGCGCTCGACGCCGCGGCGAGCGACGAGGGCTGCCTCGTCGTGATCCTCACGGGCGCCGACGACAAGGCGTTCAGCGCGGGCATGGACCTCAAGGCGTTCGCGAGGGGCGAGGCGCCCATCACCGAGAAGGGCTTCGCAGGGATCACCAAGCGAGACTTCCCGAAGCCGATCATCGCCGCGGTCAATGGCTCCGCGCTCGCCGGCGGCTTCGAGATCATGCTCAGCTGCGACCTGGTCGTCGCTGCGTCCCACGCGAAGTTCGGCATCCCCGAGGCAGCGCGTGGCCTCATCGCGGGCGGCGGCGGCCTCATCCGCCTTGCCAAGCGCATCCCGAGGGCCGTCGCGCTCGAGCTCGCGCTGACCGCCGCGCCGATCGACGCCGATCGTGCGCTCGCCGTCGGGCTCGTCAACCGGGTCGTGCCGAGCGACGAGCTGCTCGCGACGGCACTTGCGCTCGCTGAGCAGGTAGCCAAGAACGCGCCGCTCGCAGTCAAGATCAGCAAGCAGGTCATGCTCGAGTCGATCGAGCTCGACGAAGAGGCTGCCTGGAAGCTCAACGACTCGTCGTTCGGTGCGATCGGTCGCTCGCATGACGCGATGGAGGGCGCCATCGCCTTCGCCGAGAAGCGTGAGCCGAAGTGGACCGGCGCCTAGGTGAACTCCCTCGCACCCGCGCTGACCGCGGTGCGCCTCAGCCTCCACGTCCTCGCTGCGGCGGTCTTCGTCGGCGGCCAGATCACCCTGATTGGGTTGCTCCCCGACGTCCGCAAGCTCGGCGGTGACGCGGCGGTCCGCGTCGCGCGGGCGTTTGCCAAGGTCATGTGGCCCGCGTACGGCGTGCTCCTCCTCACGGGCATCTGGAACGTGTCCGCGGTGCACGCCTCGCACTCGACGAGCGCCTGGAAGGCCGTGCTCATGGTCAAGATCGCCGTTGCCGTCCTCGCGGGGGTTGCCGCATGGCTCCACTCGAGGTCAAAGGCGAGGTCATCCCTCGCGATCTGGGGCTCGATCGCCGGGACGGCGTCCGTCGCGGCCCTCGTGCTCGGGGTCCTCTTGTCGGCCTGAGGCTGACAAGGGCACGCAGGGCGGTAGATTCCACGTAGCGGGCGGGTCAGCCCTTCCGCAGGGAGGGATCATGCAGATAGCAGAGATTGCAAGCCTTGACGTGATCCTCATCGTCATCGCCGTCGGCCTCATCGTGTTCGGCAGCTCCAAGCTGCCAAAGATCGCTCGAGGCCTCGGCTCGGCGAAGTCGGAGTTCGAAAAGGGCATCAAGGACGGGCAGGCGTCCGTTCCGGCCGAGGACAAGAACCAAACCGACACGCCAGCGAACTGATCCGGCTGCGGGGCCCGCTCATCCATGGATGACGTCCTCGCGACTGCTGATCGGCTGTGGCGCGGCGAGGTCACGACGGCCGAGCTGCACCCGATCGGGCACATGGGCGGCCTGACCGAGGTCGCCGACGGCATTGCCTTCCTCCCGAGCTTCGCGAACGCGACCGCCGTCAGGACCACCGACGGGCTCTTCATGGTCGACACCGGCTCGTCGGTCGTCGCGCCGCGCATCCACGAGGAGATCCGGCGGTGGTCCGATGCGCGCTTGGACACGGCCGTCTACAGCCACGGTCACATCGACCACGTGTTCGGCGTGGGCGTCTTCGAGGCCGAGGCCGTGTCGCGCGGCTGGAAGCCGCCCCGCGTCGTCGCCCACGAGCACCTCCCGAGGCGCTTCGACCGCTACCTGCGCACCGCTGGCTACAACCAGGTCGTCAACCGCCGGCAGTTCGGCTTCAAGGACCTCGTGTGGCCGACCAAGTACCGCTATCCCGACGAGACCTACTCGACCGAGCGCGACCTCGACGTCGGCGGCATGCTGTTCCAGCTTCGCCACGAAAAGGGCGAGACCGACGACCACACCGTGACGTGGATCCCGAGCCTGAAGGCGCTGTGCTGCGGGGACCTGTTCATCTGGGCGAGCCCGAACGCCGGCAACCCCCAAAAGGTGCAGCGCTATCCCGCCGAGTGGGCGGCAGCACTGCGGCGCATGGACGCCTTGGCCCCCGAGATGCTCCTGCCCGGCCACGGCCTGCCGGTGATGGGGGCGGACCGGGTCCACCAGGCGCTCACCGACACCGCGCGGTACCTGGAGAGCCTGGTCGACCAGACCCTCGCCATGATGAACGACGGCGCGAGGCTCTCCGAGATCCTGCACACGGTGCGGCCGCCCGCGGACCTCGAGGGCCTGCCGTACCTCCAGCCCGTCTACGACGAGCCGGAGTTCGTGGTGCGCAACGTCTGGCGCCTCAACGGGGGGTGGTGGGACGGCAACCCCGCGACCTTGAAGCCCGCCCCTGACGCGGCGCTCGCGAGCGAGCTGGCCGGCCTCGCCGGCGGTCCCGCGGGGCTCTGTGACCGCGCGCTCGAGCTCCTCGGCCACGGCGACGACGGCGCCCTGCGGCTCGCGTGCCACCTCGTCGAGCTCGCGTGGCTCGCGGCCCCCGAGGACGCGGGCGTCTGCGAGATCCGCCGGCAGGTGTACACCGCGAGGGCCGAGGCGGCCACGTCCACCATGGCGAAGGGCGTGTACCGGTGGGCCGCTCGCGAGTCGCTCGGCGAGGTGACCTGACCGCCTCGCCCGCGGGACCGCTTGCGAGCCTCGTCGTCCGCGCGGCGGGTCGTCCAGTACCTCAGCGGACTGATGCAGTGGCACAAAGTGTTGACGGTGCGGTTGACCAGACGGGAAGCAGACCGGTGTGTGAAGTTCGGCCCGCCCTGGCAGCAAGCCGGGCGCCACCGGGCTCCCTCGTGGTGCACGCACGACGATAGTCTCGGCCTCGGCCGCGACCCTTGTCGCGGCTGCGCCAACGCCAGGGGGAACACCGATGCGACGTGCCACTCGACTGCCTCGGAGCATGGCCGCTGCCGTCGGCGCGCTCGTCCTCCTCGGCTCGGCCGCTGGCGTCGCGTCAGTCGACGCGGCATCGGCGAGCACGGCGTCGGCGTCGTCGGGCCATGTGCTGCTCGTGGGCACCTTCCACGGCGTGAAGGGCAAGTACGCCTCGATCCAGGCCGCGGTCAACGCCACGAAGCCCGGCGACTGGGTGCTCGTCGCCCCCGGTGACTACCACGAGACCCAGGACCTCACGAACCCGCCTGCTGACTACTCCGAGGGCTAGTTCGGCAGCGTCCTCATCACGACCAAGGGCCTGCACCTTCGCGGCATGGACCGCTCAACGGTCATCGTCGACGGGACCAAGCCTGGCTCGCCGAAGTGCTCCTCCAACCCAGCGGACCAGGAGTTCGGCAACGTCGTGGGCCCCAACGCAGCCGGGCGCAACGGGATCGTCGTGTTCAAGGCGAACGACGTCACGGTCGAGAACCTGACCGTCTGCAACTTCCTGTCGGGGTCCGAGGGCGGCGGCAACGGGGTGTGGTGGAACGGCGGCGACGGCACCGGGAAGATCGGGCTCACCGGCTACTGGGGCAACTATCTCACCGCGACCTCCACCTTCTTCGACGGCGAGTCGACGGCCGCGACCTACGGCGTCTTCGCGTCGAACTCGCAGGGCCCCGCGACGTGGAATCAGCTGTACGCGAACAACCAGAACGACTCGGGCATCTACGTCGGAGGCTGCAAGCAGCTCTGCGGCATCACGATCTCGAACGTCTGGATGGAGTACAACGCGCTCGGGTACTCGGGGACGAACTCGGGCGGCGCGATCGTGATCACGCACTCGCAGTTCGACCACAACCAGGACGGCTTCGACACCAACACGCAGCTCGCCGGCGACCCACCCGCCCCCCAGAACGGGAACTGCCCGAAGGGCGCGATCTCCAAGATCACCCACACCCACTCGTGCTGGGTGCTCATGGACAGCTACATCCACGACAACAACAACGCCGACGCGCCCGCCGCGGGCAGCGCGGCGACCGGCCCGACCGGCACGGGCATGACGCTGTCGGGCGGGCGCAACGACACCGTGCTGCACAACAGGTTCTCGAACAACGGTGCGTGGGGCATCCTCTTCGTCCCGTACCCCGACAACAACTCGCCGTCGCTCAACCAGACGTGCGCGGGCACGGGCGGCCACCAGTACAGCGGGCTCGGCTGTGTCTACGACCCGCAGGGAGACGCGCTCATCGGCAACACGTTCAGGCACAACGGGTACTTCAAGAACCCTTCCAACTCCGACTTCGGCGAGCTCACGCTGTCGAAGCACGTCGTCAACTGCTTCTCGAAGAACGTCGCCCCTGACGGCAGCTTCCCGACGAACCTCGCGAAGGCCGAGAGCAAGTGCACGGGCAAGTCAGCCGGCGGCAACGCGTTCGGCAGCGCGCAGAACCTCTACTTCCAGGCACTGTGCGACACCGGCCTCGGCTCTTGTCCGGCAGGGAGCCACTACCCGGTCCACGGCCCCGTGAAGCTGCACGCCCTGCCGAAGCTGCCCTCGATGCCCAACCCCTGCAAGGGCGTGCCCTCCAACGCCTGGTGCAAGGCCGGCAAGCCGATCTAGTCACGCACTGACCGCGGCGACCTCGGCCTCGAGCCGAACCGTCTGGTCGGTCCTCCCGCCGAGGTACGCGACGGCCAGCACCGCGCCGGCGAACGCGACAACCGCGCCCATCGCGCTCGCGGCGTGCAGGGCGTGGATGAACGCGCTCGACGACACGTGCAGTGCCGGGGCCTGCAGAGCGGGGGGCAGGCCGCGCGAGACGGCCACGGCCTGTGCCATGGAGACACTCGCGGACGCGGCCGCCCCGCGCGGGACACCGAGCCCGCTGAGGCCCGCGAGCACGCGCGGCGCAAACGCTGACGCGAACACGGACCCGAGGACCGCGACGCCGAGGGTCCCGCCGAGCTCGCGCGTGGTGTTGTTGACCGCCGCCCCGGCGCCCACCTGGTCGGCTCGCAGCGACCCCATGACCGCCTCGGTCGACGGCGCGGTCGTCAGCGAGAGCCCGAGGCTGAGCAGGACCATCGAGGCGACAACCGGTCCGAGGTACGGGGCGTCAAGCGGCATGGTCGCCGCGATGACCAGCCCCCCGCCCATCGCGGCGAGGCCGGCGCCGACCACCCAGCGCGCCCCGATGCGCAGGGCCAGCACCGCGCCGAGCGGCGTCGTCACCGCCGCGGTGACCGCGAACGGCAACGTGCGCACGCCAGCCGACAGCGCCGAGTACCCACGAACGAGCTGGAAGTACTGCGTGATGAGGAAGATGAAGCCGAACAGCGCGAAGAAGGCGACCGAGATCGACGTCGCCCCGACGGTGAACCGCTTGTTCTGGAACACCCGGACGTCGAGGAGCGCCCCGTCGGTGCGAAGCTCGAGGGCAGCGAAGGCGGCGAGCACGGCGATCGAGGCGCACAGCAGTCCGATCGTGCGGGTCGAGGACCACCCCCACGTGGGTCCCTCGATGATCGCGTAGACGAGCGAGGTCACCCCGACCGTGCCGACCACGAGCCCCCGTCCGTCGAAGGGTAAGCCGCTCGTCGCCACCGACTCGGGCAGGAAGATCCCGCCGAGCACGACGACGGCGATCACGATCGGGACGTTCACGAGAAAGATCGAGCCCGCCCAGAAGTGCTCGATGAGCAGCCCGCCCGTGATCGGCCCGAGAGCGACGGCGATGCCGGTCGTCGCGCTCCAGATGCCGATCGCCTTCGCACGCTCGGAGCTGTCGGTGAACAGCGTCGTCAAGATGGCGAGGCCGGTCGGGAAGATGAACGCGGCCGCGGCGCCCATAAGCGCGCGTGCGGCGATGAGCGAGCTCGTCGACCCCGCGACCGCAGCGAGCAGGGAGCACGCGCCGAAGCACACGAGCGCCACCTGCATCGTACGCTTGCGCCCGAGGCGATCGCCGACCCCGCCGCCTGCCAAGAGGAGGCCCGCAAAGGGCAGCGAGTAGCCGTCGACGATCCACTGCAGCGAGGAGTTCGACGCGTGCAGGTTCCTCGAGAAGCTTGGGAGCGCGACGTTCACGATCGTGTTGTCCACGACGACGAGGAACACCGAGAGGCAGAGGACCGGCAGCACCAGCCAGCGGCGGTCGTGGTGGGTGGTGCTGGTCATGGTCCCCCTAGAGAACGGCGTTATACAACTGTAGCACGATGTTCTCTAGTAGGCTCGGTCGATGGCCGCACGACACCGCACCCCGAGCCAGGCGCTGGAACCCGCCATCCTCGAGGCCGCCGAGTCCCTGCTCGAAGAGGCCGGGCCCGCGGCACTCTCGGTGCGGAGGATCGCCGAGCGAGCCGGCGTGGCGCCGATGGGGCTCTACACCCGGTTCGACGGCAAGTTCGGGGTCGTCGACGCCTTGTTCCAGGAGGGCTTCGCCGCCCTCGGCGCCACGATGCGCGACCACGCCGCGGACCCCGATCCACTCGCGGGGTTCCGTGCCGCGGGCACCGCCTACCGTGCGCTCGCGCTCGCCCACCCAGCGCGCTATGGGCTGATGTTCCTCCATGCCGTGCCCGGCCACACGCCCTCGGACGAGGCCGTGGCCACGGCCGACGACGCGTTCCGCGCCCTCGTGGACGTGGTCAGGCGCTGCATCGAGGCGGGCTGCCTCGTGACAGGTGACGCCGTCGAGATGGCTCAGCAGGTCTGGGCTGCGTGCCACGGCTGGGTGTCGCTCGAGCTCGGCGGCATCAGCTTCGCGGCGGACCAGGATGGCGGCTACGAACGGCTGCTGGACGCGATCGCCACGGGGCTCGCGCCACCCGCGAGCTAGACGCCCCTGCGAACGCCGCCACGATGCTCGGGTCGCGATCCGATCTGGCGGCACCACGCGGCGACCGGCTCGGCGAGCTCGGAACGGTGCGAGTTGCGTCCATCGGGTGCTGGTGGCGGCCGGGGGCCTGAAGTTCGGACCCCTGCACGCCGTTGGCTACAGTCGACGCGTGCCGCAGCCGACCCGCCGGACAGGCGATGCCGGCGGGGTGACTCGCTCCGCCAGGCGGTGGGGCGTGGGGCTCCTCGTCCTCGCTCCCCTCGTCCTCTCAGGGTGCAGCCTGTCCACGTTCGGCGCGGACCCATCCCCCACCACGACCGGCCGGGAGACCTTCCACCTCTGGCAGGGATTCACGATCGGCGCGATCGTCGTCGGTGCGATCACCCTCTCGCTGATCATCTATGCCGCGATCCACTTCCGAGCGAAGCGCCAGCACGAGGACTCGGTGCCGCGCCAGACCCAGTACCACCTGCCGATGGAGATCACCTACACAGTGATCCCGATCATCATCGTCTTCGTGCTCTTCGCCTTCACCATCGTCGTCGAGAACGCAGTCACCGCGCTGCCCTCGGTCAGCAAGGACAACACGATCGGCGTCCAGGCCTTCCAGTGGGGATGGCGGTTCACCTATCCCGGATTCACCATTGTCGGCGAGACCACCCAGGACCCCATCTTGGAGATGCCCGAGGACGAGAACGTCCGGATCGTGCTCACCTCGCTCGACGTGGTCCACGGCTTCTACATCCGCCAGTTCAACTTCTCGCGCTACGCGCTGCCGGGGGTCATCAACCCGTTCACCTTCAACGCGCAGCGCACGGGCACCTTCTTCGGCCAGTGCACCCAGCTGTGCGGCCTCTACCACTCCTTGATGTGGTTCAGGGTGAAGGTCGTGACCCCGGCCGACTACACCGCGTGGCTCTCGATGCAGCAGGCACGTGCCGCCACCCTCTCCGCGTCCGCCGCGGGGCAGGCCGTCCAAGAGCAGACCAGCGCGGGCGTCCCCATCCGGCCTGACTACGGCGGAGGGACGAACTAGTGACCGACTTCGCAGTCGGGATCGCCGGCGTCGAGACGATCGACCACGACGTGGCGCACGTCCACGTGCATGAGCACGAGCACGAGCACGAGCACGACGAGCCAGCCGGGATCTACAAGTGGCTGACGTCGACCGACCACAAGGTGATCGGCCTCAGCTACACGATCACCTCGCTCGTCATGTTCGTCATCGGCGGGTTCTTGGCCGAGCTGATCCGCATCCAGCTCACGAGCCCGAACGCCACGTTTGTCTCGTTCGCCGAGTACAACCAGCTCTTCACGATGCACGGCAGCCTGATGATCTACCTGTTCGTGGGGCCGTTCGCGTTCGGGGGGCTCGCCAACATCATCGTGCCGCTCCAGATCGGCGCGCCGGACATGGCCTTCCCGCGGCTGAACGCGCTCAGCTACTGGCTCTACCTCTCGGGCTCGATCACGATGCTGCTCGGCTTCGTCGTCGCCGGCGGTGCCGCGGACTTCGGCTGGGTGGGCTATGCCCCCTTGTCCAACGCGATCTACAGCCCCGGAGCGGGCGCGGATCTCTGGATTGCCGCGTTGCTCCTGACCGGGTTCTCGGCCATCTTCACGGGCGTCAACCTGTGCGCGACCATCTTCTACCTGCGCGCCCCGGGCATGACGATGTTCCGCATGCCGATCTTCACGTGGAACATGCTGGCGACGGGGATCCTCATCCTCCTCGCGTTCCCCGTGCTCACCGCCGGGCTCATCATGCTGTACTGCGACCGACATTTCGGCACGCACATCTTCACCGTCCAGGGCGGTGGCGTGCCCGTCCTCTGGCAGCACATCTTCTGGTTCTGGGGCCACCCCGAGGTGTACATCCTCGCCCTGCCGTTCTTCGGTGTCGTGACCGAGGTCATCGCGGCGTTCTCCAAGAAGCCGGTGTTCGGCTACAAGGGCATGGTCTTCGCCACGATCACGATCGCCGCGCTCTCACTCGGGGTCTGGGCGCACCACATGTTCACGACGGGCGTCGTCCTGCTGCCGTTCTTCTCCATCATGAGCCTGCTCATCGCGGTCCCGACCGGCATCAAGTTCTTCAACTGGATCGGGACGATGTGGGGCGGCCACGTCCGCTTCACCGCCGCGATGCTCTTCGCGATCGGCTTCCTCGTGACCTTCCTCATCGGGGGCCTGACCGGCATCTACCTCGCCTCGCCGCCGCTCGACTTCTTCACCCATGACACCTACTTCGTGGTCGCGCACTTCCACTCGGTCGTGCTCGCCTTGGTCATGGGTGGCATGGCCGGCCTCTACTACTGGGGCCCGAAGATCACCGGCTACCTGCTCGACGAGCGCCTGGGCAAGATCCAGTTCTGGCTGTTCTTCATCGGGGCGAACGTCATGGTCATGCCCCAGTACGAGCTGGGGCTCTTGGGCATGCCGCGGCGCGTGGCCAGCTACATCCACGACCCCGAGTGGGCGACGCTCAACCAATGGGCGACCGTCGGCGCGGTGATGATGGGCGTGAGCACGATCTTCTTCCTCGTCAACATCGTGTACTCGTGGAAGCGATACCCCGCCGGGGACAATCCGTGGGACGCCCAGACGCTCGAGTGGTTCACGACCTCGCCGCCGCCGCACCACAACTACTACGCGCTGCCGCCGATCCGCTCGGAGCGCCCGACGTGGGACTACCACCACCCCGACGCGAGGTCGCTCGTCCACGGCACGTCCCACGACGCGGCGCACCCCGAGGCGGCGACGTGAAGGTCGAGGCCAAGCTCCTGTTGGCACTCGGTCTCTTCTTCTTCCTGATGGGGGTCGCGTACTGGTTCTGGAGCCACGAGAACGCGGGGTCCTTGATGCTCGTCGCGTCGGGCGGGCTCGGGTTCCTGCCGGGCAGCTACTACCTGTGGTGGTCCAACCGGATGCGCGAGCGCGCCTCGGACCGAGACGACGCCACGATTGCAGAGGGCGCCGGCGTGGTCGAGACCTTCCCGGGCAGCTCGATCTGGCCGTTCACGCTCGGCATGGGGGCGTTCTGCATCGCCCTCGCGCTCGTCTTCGGGACCTGGTTCGGGATCCCGGCCGCGGGACTCGTCATCTGGGCGCTCCTCGGTGCGGTCAACGAGTCGCGGCGAGGCGGCGCCGAGCAGCCCTCGCACCACGCCTGAGCGTCGCGGCGAGCGAGGGCTGGCGCAGCGCTCGCCTCAGCGCCCGAGGTGCCGGAGGAAGAACGCGTCGTAGGCGTCGCGCTCGTAGAGGGGCGTGTCGACGTGGCCGCCGGGGAACACGTGCATCGCCTTGTCCGCCGAGCTGATCGCGTCGAACAGGTCGAGCCCTGACTGTCGAGACATGAGCTGGTCGTCCCACTGGAAGATGAACAGCACCGGGATGGAACAGCGCCGTGCAGCTGCCTCGCGCGCCTCGGCGCCGGGCATGCCGGTGAGCCCCGCGAGGCCCAGCACCGCCGCGGTGACGCGCTGCTCGGCGGCCACGAACGGGAGACCGATCATGGTCCCCATCGACACGCCCCAGTACCCGATCCGCTCATCGACGATGTCGCCCTCCTTCTCCAAGAGGTCGAGCGCCGCGGACCACTCCTTCACCGCGCGCCCGACTGCCACGAACGGGCGGACACGTCCCTGTTCGTCCAGCGTGCGCTCCATCGAGGCCGACCCCGACTTGGACATGACGCGCTGCTCGAGGTTCCGTCGGCGCTCCTCGGCAAGCTCCTTGTCGACCACCCGGTCCCCGTGCCCGGGTGCGTCGAGCGCGACGGCGCTGTAGCCGAGGTGCCGCACGAACCGCCGTGCCAGCCCGAGGATGTTCGGCGTGCGCTTGTGCTGGGTCCCGCCGTGGCCCAGCAAGACGAGCGGGGTCGGGGCGCTCGCGGCCTCGGGGCGCCACAGGATGCCCGGGACGGCCTCACCGTCGGCCTCGAACTCGAACGAGCGCTCGACGACGCCCTTCGCCACCACTTCTCCGGTCGTCTGCATGCCGTCTCCTCGCGCGCGCTGGTGCGCCATCTTCGCCCACCGCGGGCCGCCGTGCCCGCTCGGACCTCAGGTCCAGTGAGCGACCACGTCGTCGGTAGATTCTGGTCGTGTCGCACCGCCAGCTGGGCCTGGCGCCGAGCCATCCGAGCGATCCCGCGCCGACCGGCGCGCTCCACTGGTCACCGGCGTCGTGGCGTCGAGCCGCCCTCGTGGCCGTCGCGGCGTGGGCGGGCGTGATCGCGGTGATCTCGCGCGTCGCGATGACGCACTCGCTCGACCTGCTCGTCTACCGCCAGGCCGCGAGCAACATGCTCCACGGCGGCGCGACCTACACGAGCACGTTCGCGGACCACCTGTACTTCACGTACCCACCGTTCGCGCTCCTCGTCTTCAGCCCGCTCGCCACGCTGTCCATGCACGCCGCGGTGTGGGTGTGGGACCTGTGCAACGTGCTCGCGCTCGCCGTCGCGCTCTCGGTCCTCGTGCGACGCTGCGTGTCGGTGTCGAGGACCCACGCGGCCGTCCTCGGCACGCTCCTCGCCGCGATGTCGTGCCTGCTCTTCGAGCCGCTGCGCAACTCGCTCCTCGACGGGCAAGTGAACCTCGTGCTCATCGGTGCGATCGTCCTCGACGTCTTCGTGGTCCCGCCGCGCGCTCGGGGCTTGCTCATCGGGCTCGCCGCGGCGATCAAGCTCACCCCCCTCGTCTTCGTCGTGTACCTCCTCATCGCCAAGGAGCACCGTGCCGCGGCCCGCGCCGTGGCAGCCTTCGCGGTCGCGACCGCGGTGGCCTGGCTCGTCTTGCCGCACGACTCCGCCACGTTCTGGCTCCACCAGGCGTTCAGCCCCGGGCACAAGGGCGGCACCATGTCCGACTGGAACCAGTCCTGGTGGGGCTTCGCCGGGCGGCTCCCTGCGTCCGACGGCTCGTTGCGCACCGCGGGGTGGCTCGCGGCAAGTGCGGCCACGCTCGGGATCGGCATCTACGTGGCGCGTCGCTACGTCAGTCGGGGGCGCCGCGTCGACGCGCTGTTCGTGATCGCCGTCACCGGCCTGCTGGTCAGCCCCGTGTCCTGGACGCACCACTGGTCATGGGTCGCGGTCATCCCGGTCCTGCTGCTCGCCCGGGGCGGGCGGCACCGGGCGGTCACGATCGCGATGGCCGTGCTCCTCGTCCTCACGATCCCGTCCCCCTACGGGTGGCACCTCCGCGGGGCGTGGCCGCTCAACTTCTCGCTGGTCTTCGCCGCAGCCGGGCTGTTGGTGGTCATGGCCGCGGTCGAGTGGCGCGGGTCGCGCCATGCCGACGGGGCGCTCGACCACGGCCCGCCCGATGCCGCCGCGGCGCGCCACGCCTACGCCGGTCCACGAGCCCTCGACTAGGAGCCCGCTGCCTCGTCGCGGCACGCGTCAAGCCCGTGCTCGAGGTCCTCGACGAGGTCCTTGGTCGCCTCGATGCCGACCGCGAGCCGGACGAGGCCCGGCGCCACTGCCTCGCTCGCCGCCGCGTCGTAGTTACGCGTGTCCCCCCACATCACCGCGGGCCTCGTCCCGAGCGTGTGCACCGATCCCAGGCTCGCCGCGCGCGTCGACAGCGTGAGCGTGTCCAAGAGCCGGTCCGCGGCGGCCGCGCCGCCACGCATCTCGAAGGACAAGAGACCGCCGAAGCCCGACATCTGGGAAGCCGCGAGCTCGTGCTGGGGGTGGTCGCTGAGCCCCGGGTAGTACACGGGGCCGACGAGGTCGTGGTCGCACAAGAGCCTCGCGAGCGCCGTCGCGTTGTCGTTGTGGCGCGCCATGCGCACGTCGAGGGTGCGCAGCCCGCGCAGCAGCAGCCACGCGTCGAACGGTCCGAGCACCGAGCCCACGACGAGGTGCGTGCGCCAGATCTCCTCGATCACGTCGGAGCGGCCCGCGACGACGCCCGCCGAGACGTCCGAGTGGCCGCCCAGGTACTTGGTTGCGCTGTGCCAGACGAGGTCCGCCCCGAGCTCGAGTGGGCGCTGGTTGATGGGGGTCGCGATCGTGTTGTCGACGAGCACGGTCGCGCCGTGCTGATGCGCGAGGTGCGATACCGCGGCCACGTCGACGACACCGAGGAAGGGGTTGCTCGGGGTCTCGACGAGCACGAGCCTCGTCGGGGTCGAGAGCGCGTCGTCGAGCCCGGCAAGGTCGGTCAGGTCGATCGTCGTCGCGGTCACCCCGAAGCGCGCGAGCAGGTTCGCCACGAGGGCCGTGGTGCCGGGGTAGATGCTCGTCTGGGCCACGACGTGGTCGCCCGCCTTGAGCAGCGCGAGCGCGACGGTCGTCACCGCCCCCATGCCGCCCGCGGTCACGAGCGCGCGGTCCGCCCCCTCGAGCGCGGCGACCACGTCGGCGACCTGGGTGTGGTTCGGTGTCCCGTAGCGGATGTAGAAGTCGTCGGTGAAGCTCTTCGTCGCCGCGTCGAGGAACGCGGCGTCGGTGGCCGCGGCGAACGTCGTCGCCTGGCTGATGGGCGCGACCACGGCTCCTTGGCGCGACGCGTCATCGGCATGGATCGCCTGGGTGCCCGGCTCGTGCTTCGACGAGTTCGTCATCCGACGAATCTCGCCCACGCCCGCCCGCGCGTCAAGCCATGCTTAGACGACCGCCGTCACGATGATCAGCGTGCCGAGGCACAGCATGACGGTGCCCCCAACGGTCCGGAGCCCCTCGAGCAGGCGAGGCGAGTTGCGGAGTCGGTCCCTCGCCGCGCCCGCGCCGAACCCCCAGACGCTGTCCGAGACGACGGCGAGCGCGGCGAAGACCGCACCGAGCACGAGCAGCTGGAGCGTGACGTTCCCCCGCGAGCGGTCGACGAAGTGCGGAAACACCGCGATGAAGAACACGAGCGCCTTGGGGTTGAGAAGCCCGACGACGAACCCCTGGCGGATCACGGTGTGGGGACGCGGGCGGTTGGGCTCTTGTCGCTGCATCGCCTCGGCGTGCGCCCGGCGAGCGGCGAGGGCGTGCGCGCCAAGCCAGAGGAGGTAGCACCCGCCGGCGACCTCGACGCCCTCGGTGAAGGTCGCCGACCTCGCGAGCAGCGGGCCGAGCCCGACCGCGACGACCCCGGCGAGCACGAAGATGCCGAGGCCGTTGCCGAGCACCGTGAGGAGCGCGACGGCGCGACCCCACGCGATGCCGCGCGCGATGGCGAACAGCACGCTCGGCCCGGGCACCATGATGATCGCGAGCGCGGTCGCCGTGAACTCGAGCAGCTGCGAGGACGTCACGACAGCGGGTGCCGAGCGGCGGTCGGCTCGTCCGGTCTCGTCGTTCGAGCGGGGCTCGGGCGCGAGCGCCGAGCCCGCGGCGTCATCGAGGGACGGTTCGGACCGACGACGTGCCGACGTTGCCCGGTCGGCCGCCCACCGCAGCCGCGGCCGCGACCGCGTCGGCGGGCGCGTCCTCCCCGATGAGCCCGGGGACGGGCTCGGCGTCGAGCTCGTGGTCGACCAGCTCGGGCGGGGGTGCCACCGGGGTCGCGGTGTACTCCCCGCCCTCGGTCATCGCCACGACGTTGACGACCTTGCGCTTGCCGGCGCCGGGCACGGCCTGGAGCTCCTTGCAGATCCTGTACGTGAGGAAGTACGCGATGACCGGCACGATCACGGTGAGCACGCGCATCGACACGAGGACCGTGTTGAGCGAGATCTTGAAGAAGTTGGCCAAGACGTCGGTCGCGCTCGCGACGAACAGGGTGCTCAAGAGCCCGAGCATCGCCGCGCCCGCTGCCGTCCGCTTCGGGCGGTCACGGGGCCGGTCGAGGAGGTTGTGCAGCAGGTTGTCCTTGGTGTAGCGCCGCTCGATCGCGGGCCAGGCGTAACAGATGTTGAAGATGATGCCGGGGAAGATGATCGCGGGCACGAAGACGTTGAAGGGGATGGTGTGGCCCCACCCGACGAACTCCCAGGCCGGCATGACCCGAAGCGCGCCATCGAGCCAGCCCATGTACCAGTCGGGCTGGACGGCATAGGAGATGTTCGAGGCCTTGTACTGGCCGAACTGCCAGATCGGGTTCACCTGGAAGAACGTGCCCAGGAGCGCGACGACACCGGAGATCATGAAGAGGAAGCCGGTCGTCTTCGCCATGAACACCGGGTACATCGGCGAGCCGACGACGTTGCGCTCGGTCTTGCCCGGCCCGGGGAACTGCGTGTGCTTCTGGCGGACGAGCAAGAAGAGGTGCGCGCCGAGCAGTCCGACCAGCACGGCGGGGATGATCAGCACGTGCAGCACGTAGAAGCGAGGGATGATCGACGTCCCCGGGAAGTTGCCCCCGAAGAGGAAGAACGCGAGGTACGAGCCGACGACGGGGATCGACAGGAGGATCGAGTAGGCGATCCTGATCCCGGTGCCAGAGATCAGGTCGTCAGGCAGCGAGTAGCCGATGAACCCGTTGAGAATCGCGAGGATCAGCATCGTGAGCCCGATCGTCCAGTTGAGCTCGCGCGGCTTGCGGAAGGCGCCGGTGAAGAACACGCGCGCCATGTGCAGCACGATCGCGCCGACGAAGATGTCGCACGCCCAGTGGTGCATCTGGCGCATGAGCAGGCCCGCGCGGACGGTGAAGGAAAGGTCCATCGTGGACGAGAAGGCCTGCGAGACGAGCTGGCCGTCGAGCGGCTTGTAGGGCCCGTGGTAGATCGTGAGCGCCGAGGACGGGACGTAGTAGAGCGTCAGAAAGACGCCCGTCACGAGCAAGATGACGAACGTGTACAGGGCGATCTCACCCAGCATGAACGACCAGTGATCCGGGAAGATCTTGTCGAGGAAGGTCTTGCCGCCCTTGGCGATGCCGAGTCGCTCGTCGAGCTCTTCGACGGCCTTGCCGACCCGCCCGTACGGCCCGAGCGGCTCGCGCTCCTTCTTCGACCGGCCCGGCAACCGCATCCCCAGCCGCGCCGTCACGGGCGCTCCCAGTACCCGGGCCCGACCGGCTGGTTGTAGCCCGCCGAGGCGTACAGGTAGCCGTCCGCGTCAATCGCGAGGGGCAGCTGCGGGAGGGGCCGCGGCGCGGGGCCGAAGATGGGAATTGCCCCTTCCGCCAATTTGAACATCGACTGGTGGCACGGGCAGATGAGCAGCCCGAGCTCGCGTTCGAACAGCCCGACGGGGCAGCCCGCGTGCGTGCAGAGCTTGGAGTACGCGACGTATCCCGCAGGCGTCCACGTGGACCTGCCAGCCGGCATGCCCGCGATCGGGCCCTCCGCCTCGAGGTGCACGAGGAACGTCTGGTCAACGGCCTGACCACGGTCCTGGTCCTCCCAGCCCTCGGGGAAGACGGTCGCGAAGCTGCCAACGGCAAGCGAGTACTGGCTGATCCGATTGCCCAACTGGTCGACCAGGTAGGAGCCCGCCTTCCAGTCCGTCGTCGCGAGCGTGTTCTTCGGCAGTGGCCCGAGGGATCGAAGCAGCGGGAACATCGCGACGATCCCAAACACGCCCATGCCCGCGCCCAGCATGCCGCCGAGGACCTTGCGGCGCTTCACGGGCGTCGCGCCTCGCTCCACGAGCGCATTCGTGAACGACTCGACGTCCTGCTTGGAGGACTGGAGCACGTGGCGCTCCTCGACGAACGGCCCGCGCGGCATCAGGTACTTGCCCCACGCGGTGATGCCGGTGCCCACGAACAACATGCCCGCGCCCAACGTGAGCCCGAGTGCCCACGGTGCCCAGTTCTGCCAGTACGCCGCACCGAACGCACAGAAAGAGAGGAGCCCCACGATGAACGTGAACCCGATCAGGCGCTCGACGAACTGGGGGTGCCGAGCCGCCGGCTGCAGGTGAGGGTCGGACCACGATGCCGAGGTCGGCATCTGCACGGGCGTCCGCGACGGCTCGTCCCCGGTGCTCTCGGGCTCGTCGTGGTGGTCGCTCACGACCTGTCGCCGATCCAGAAGCCGACGAGTGCGAGCAGGCCGACGCCGAGCGCGAGCCCGATGAACCCCTCGGCGACCGGTCCAATGCCGCCCAGGCCAAGGCCGCCGGGGTTCTGTGGGTGCTGGATCTTCTCGGTCACGTACGCCACGACGTCGCGGAGCTGGGCGTCGGTGAGGTTGCCGGAGAAGACCGGCATGTTGCCTGGACCGGTCCGCAGCGCCTCGGCGACCTGCCGAGCGGGCACGTCGCGAAGCGATGGGGCGAACGTGCTGTTGGCGAGCGCGTCACCGTCGCCAGTGATCGTGTGGCACGCGGCGCAGTTGAGCGCGAACAGGGCGGCGCCGTCGGACAGGTTCGCGGTCGCGAGGTCAAGCACATTCGGGACAAACGGGGACGCGGCGTAGCAGAGCGGACATTGCGGGCTCTTCGTGTTGAGGAAGTCAGATATCGCAAGCGCCTGCAACTCATTGAGCCGCGCCGGGCGTCGCATCGGCTGGGTCTGGGGAGTGGACGCCGCGGGCATGCGACCCGACTCGATCCAGAAGTCGTAGGTCGCCGGGCCGAGTCCGGTCAGGTTCGGGTAGGGGACGTTGCCGGGACTGGGCGTGTTGGCCGGCGGCACGCCGTCGGCCTCCACACCGTGGCAGGCCGAGCAGTTCTGCTCAAACAGCTGGTACCCGAGCGCCCACAGTGCCGCGGGTGTCTTGCCCGACACCAGCATCTGGGGCAGGTAGTACTTCACGTCGCGGTTCCCGTACATCAGCAGCTGGCCGTTCGTGCCGAAGACGCGGATGGACGAGCTCGCCATCCCGCTGTTGAACTGGTCATAGTACGGCGTGGGCCTCGGAATGACTTGCTGCTCAACCTTGGGTGGGGAGCCCTTGACCGTCGCAGCCTCCGCAGCCCCTGCGAACGAGAGCAGGCCGAGGACCACGGTGACACCGAGGAGGGCTGCGCCGACCAGCTGGCGGGCACTCGAGGTCAGGCGGGGGGCCACGATGCCTACTTGAGGAGGAACAGGCAGGAGTACAGCCCGATCCACACGATGTCGACGAAGTGCCAGTAGTAGCTGACGGCCTGGAAGTTGGACAGCTCGCCGGCGTCGCCGTGCTCGCGGCCCTTCATCCGGATCGCAAGGAACGTCATCGCGACGAGCCCCAAAAAGACGTGGAGTCCGTGGAGACCGGTCGTGATGAAGAAGATCGAGCCGTAGGAGTTCGTGTTCCACCTCGTCGCGATGTGGGTCCACTCGTAGAGCTGGTTCGAGAGGAACAGCCCACCGAGCACGAATGTCGCCCACACCCACCGCTTCGCGCTCGCCCGCCGGTCGTGCTCTTGCTGCCAGACGGCGTACTGCATCGTGAACGACGAGGAGACAAGGATGAGCGTGAAGATGCCTGCCTGCAGCACGTCGAGCTTGCTGTGTGGCACGAGATCGGGCCACAACTGGTCGTGCGCGCGGATCGTGAACAGGGCAGCAAAGAGCCCGGAGAAGAACATGACCTCCGAGCCGAGCCAGATCATGACGCCGATGGCCAACATCGGCGGGCGGTCGTGGACGATCTTCGTGGGCTTGCTCACGCCTTCGATCGGGAGCGCCTGAGCCACGACGGTAAGGTCTAGTTGATCGCTGCTTCGACGTGCCACATTTGGGCCGGCGCCGAGGACGCGAGACTCGAGGGGATCGGCTCGGTGCCGAGCACCGTGAGCCGCCTGGTGGGTCGCGTCATCGCAACGTAGAGCGTTCGCAGTCCTCGCTGAGTGGGCTCGTGACGCGATCCCCCACGCTCGGCGACCCGAGCGGGCTGGACCACAATTACCGAGTCGAACTCGAGTCCATTCGCGTCATCGGCTGGCAGGACGACGAGGTTCGCCGCGAGGCCCTCGCCAGACGGCAGTCTCGGGTCGACCGCCGCGATTCCAGCAGCGTGCAGGGCGGCCATGATCGCCACCATCTCGTCAGCGGGAGCGAGGACGGCGACGCGTCCGGGGCTGACGGCGCCGATCTCCCGCTTCGATGCGTCCACGATCTCGCGATGCAGGGCGTCTGCAGCCACGGTGCGGAGGTCCGGCACGGTGCCGGTCGTGCGGACGGGCCGCGGCGGCCGCATCGAGGGCTCGGCGAGCTCGAGCACCCGTGAGGCCGCGTCGAGCACCTCTTGGGGCGTGCGGTAGCTGACGGTGAGCTCGACGATCGCCGGGGGCTTGCGCGGCGCGAGGTGGGCGACCACGAGGTCCCAGGTGCCCGCGGCGGCCGGGGCGGTCGCCTGGCCCATGTCCCCGACCACGGTCATCGAGCCCGAGATCGAGCGCCGGGCGATCATGCGCAGCTGCATGGCAGAGAGGTCCTGGACCTCGTCGACCACGATGTGCCCGTAGGTGCGCATCACCTCGTCGTCGACGCCCGGGTCGAGCGCCGCGACCGGCTCGTAGAGCTCCCGGACCCGGTTGGTCTGCGGGACGCGCCGACGCGCAGACCGTGGGACGCCCAGGTGCGTGCGCGCCTCGTCGACGAGCGCGGCGTCCGCCGCCGTCCACGGCACCTCGCTGAGCGAGCCCGAGCGCGGCCGGGCGAGGAGCTCGAGCTCGTGTCGGGTGAAGAGTCCCTCCCCCGCAGCACGCAGGAGCGGCGGCGCCCCGAGCAGGTCGTGCACCAGCTCATGGGGGGCCAGGCGCGGCCAGATGCGCCGGAGCGCGGCTCGGAACTCCGGGGCATGTCGGATCTGCTCTTCGAGGTCGTCGCCCTCTTCGATCTCGGCGGATCCGTGGACTCGCGTGCGGTACTGCTCGGCGAGCGAGTGGGCGAGCTCGCGTTCGACGAAACGATGCCGCTGGTTGTGCGCTCCGGGGCGTCGCTTCGCGCGAGCGACGACGTCCTCGGTGAGCCGCGTGCTCATCGTGAGCATCGCGACTCCGAACGGCACCTGCGCGGGCTTCTTGAGCGGGCGCTCGCGGGTGCGAACGGCGCGCGCGATCACGCGTGCCATTCGAGCGTCGCCCTTGAGCCCCGCGACAGCATCGTCCTCGACGGCGCTCGCGTGGATCTCGGGGACCAGACCTGCGACGGTCGACAATGTCACGCCGGTCTCCCCGAGTGACGGGAGCACCTGTTCGATGTAGCGCAGGAAGAGCGGGTTCGGCCCGACGACGAGCACTCCTTGGCGCTCGAGCGGAAACCGGTACGTGTACAGGAGGTACGCAGCACGGTGGAGTGCCACGGCGGTCTTGCCGGTCCCCGGACCGCCCTGCACGACGAGGAGGCCCGGCAGCGGTGAGCGGATGATCTCGTCTTGCTCTCGTTGGATCGTCGCGACGATGTCGCCCATCTGGCCTGTTCGGGCCTGACCGAGCGCCGCGAGCAGGGCGCCAGGCCCACCGAGCGCGAGACCGTTCTCCACGAGCCCGTCCATCGCCGCTCGGTCGACGGCCAGCTGATCGGGCCCGGTGCCCTCGTTCCTTGCGAAGTACTCGTCTTCGAGCCCGATGACGCGGCGGTGCCGCACGTTGAGGTGCCGACGTCGTGCGAGGCCCATCGACTCGACGCCAGTCGCGCGGTAGAAGGGCTCCGCGACCGGTGCTCGCCAGTCGACGATCAAGGGCTCGAGGTCCTCGTCGGACACCGCGATCCTGCCGATGTGGAAGGTCTCGCCGAGCTCGCCGGCCTCACCGGGCGCCGACGTCGCGGTGTCGATCCGCCCGAAGCACAGCGCCTGGTCGCCGATGTCGAGCTGCTGCAACCTGGACAGGGCGGTGTTCACGACGATGTCGCGCTCGGTGCGCGCCTGGAAAGTCCCGCCACGGCCGATATCGATGACGTTGCCGATCATCGATCGCGCTTCTTCGCGCATCGCATCGAGCGCGATATGGGCCCTGTCGAGGTGGCGCTGCTCCTCGGAGATCTCGCGCTCCTGTGACACGCAGCCTCCTCAAGCCCGCGACGAGAACGGACCAGTGTACGGGACCGAGACGAGTCCCCCTTTCGGGCCCTCGCGAGCCGGGTCTTACGATGAGAGCATGCCCAGCGCGCTCGCGAAGTCGCCGTTGCTGCTTGCGTGCCGCAATCTCCCGGTCCCGCGCATGCCGGTGTGGTTCATGCGCCAGGCGGGTCGATCGCTCCCCGAGTACCGCGCGATGCGCGGGTCCGGCTCGATCCTGGATGCGATCGCGCGCCCCGAGATCGCCTGCGAGGCGACCCTCCAGCCGGTCCGTCGCTACGGCGTCGACGCGGCGATCCTCTTTTCGGACATCGTCGTCCCGGTGCACGCCATCGGCTTTGGCGTCGACGTCGTCCAGGGACGAGGACCGGTCGTCGAGTCGCCCTTCCGCACCACGGCCGACCTCACCCGGCTTCGCGACCTCGAGACGACGGATATCGAGCACGTCATCGAGACCTGCCGGATGGTCACCTCGGAGCTCGAGGGCACGGGCACGCCGTTGATCGGGTTCGCGGGCGCGCCCTTCACGGTCGCGAGCTACCTGGTCGAGGGCGGCCCGACGAGGACGTTTCACCTCGTGAAGGCGCTCGCGCACCGTGAGCCGGCGCTCTTCGAGGCCCTGTGCGACCGCCTCGCCGACATGGCGATCGCGTTCACGTCGGCGCAGGTCGCCGCGGGCGCGAGCGCGATCCAGCTCTTCGACTCGTGGGCCGGGGCGCTCACTGCCATGGAGTACGAGCAGTTCGCGCTGCCGTCTACGAGACGGGTGATGGCGGCGCTCGAGCCGCTCGGCGTGCCTCGAATCCTCTACGGGCTCGGCACGGGCGAGCTGCTCTCATTGATGGCGACGTCGGGGGCGGACGTGATCGGCGTCGACTGGCACGTCCCGATCGATGCCGCACGCACCCGGGTGGGCGCGCTCGCGGTCCAGGGAAACCTCGACCCGGCGCTGTGCGTCCTTGACCGCGACGTGGCGCTCGCCGCGACGCGCGACGTGCTCGCGAGGTCAGGGGACCGACCCGGACACATCTTCAATCTCGGTCACGGCGTCCTGCCGATGAGCGACCCCGGCATCCTCGCCGACGTCGTCAGCGTCGTGCACGACGAGGGCCGCGCGGGCGTCGAGACGCCGTCGTGACCGGCCGCACCGGCGTGCTCGCCCTCTCGTACGGAACGCCCGAGCGGGGCGACGTGGCGGCCTACTACACGAGGATCCGACACGGGCGCCCGCCGACGCCCGAGCAGCTCGCGGACCTCCAGCGCCGCTACGACGCAATCGGTGGGACCTCGCCGCTCGCGGAGCGCACCGCAGCCCAGGCGACCGGCGTCGCTCGCGAGCTCGAGCGACGCGCACCGAGCCGCTACGTGGTCGAGGTCGCGACCAAGTACGCAGCGCCCTCGATCGAAGACGCCGTCGAGCGGCTGCTCGGAGCCGGCGTCGACGAGATCGTCGGCCTCGTCCTCGCGCCACTCAGCGCGACGATGTCGACGGGCCAGTACCACGAACGGGCCGCGGCCGCCGTCGACGGGCGTGCCGCGTACCGCGGCATCGGTTCGTGGTGGGACGCACCGGGGTTCGCCGACCTGGTGGGCAGCCGGGTCGCGGCGGCGTCCGCGTTGCTCTACGGCTCGTCGCCGCTGGTCCTGTTCACGGCGCACTCGCTGCCGGTGAGGGCCGTCGAGGGCGGCGGAGACTACGCCGACCAGCTGGCTGGCGCCGCAGCGAGCGTGGCCGCGACCGCGCAGCTCGACAACTACCTCGTCTGCTGGCAGAGCGCCGGCAGGACCGACGACGCCTGGCTCGGTCCCGACCTGCTCGAGGTGCTGGGCGGCCTCGATCCGGCAGCCGTCCCGAACGTCGTCGTCTGCCCGGTCGGCTTCGTCTCGGATCACCTCGAGGTGCTCTACGACGTCGACGTCGAGGCGACCGAGCTCGCCCGGGCTCGCGGCATCTCGCTTCGCCGCACGGCGTCGCTCAACGACGACCCGGCACTCTGCGAGATCCTGGCCGACCTCGTCGAAGGCGCGACGAGGTCGGCGTGACGAGCGTCGTCGTCATCGGGGGCGGCATCAGCGGCCTGGCGTGCGCCTACGAGCTCGTCGGTGCTGCGGGCTCGACCGACGCCTCGCTGGACGTCACGGTGCTCGACGCGGGACCGCTCGGTGGCAAGCTGCGATCAGCACGCCTCGGCGACCAGATGATCGACGTCGGGCCCGACGGGTTCCTCGCGCGGCGCCCGGAGGCCACGGCGCTCGTCGACGAGCTGGGTGCGGCCGACCAGCTCGAGCCGGTCGGCGCGTCAGGAGCGTGGGTGTTCGCGCGAGGTCGGCTGCGACGGCTGCCCGACGGCCTCTCGCTCGGCGTGCCGACACGTCTTCGCGACCTTCGCACTGCTGACATGGTCGGCATGCTCGGCCTCCGTGGGGCCGTTCGCGCGTCGGTCGATCTCTTCGCACCTCGGCCCGCACGGCGAACCGCGCTGCCGGATCGCGCGATCGGCCCGCTCGTCGCCGACAAGCTCGGCAAGCGCGTCGTCGACGTCCTGGTGGACCCGTTGGTCGGCGGGATCCACGCGGGTCGGGTCCGCAACCTCTCCGCTGCTGCGGTCTTCCCGCCATTGCTCACCGCCGCGCAGCAGCGCGGCAGCCTGATGCGAGCACTGCGAGCGGCGCCCGCGGACGCGGCGGCTCAGAGCGGTCCGCTGTTCCTCACGCTGCGTGACGGGCTCGGAGCGCTCCCCGGCCTCCTCGAAGTCGAGCTCCGTGCGCACGGCGTCGAGGTCCGAACTGACGCGCCTGCGCTCGAACTGCACCGCGGGTTGCCCGGTGCGCGTCGTTGGGTCGTCGAGACCGCCGCCGGCCCGGTGCCCTGCGACGCCGTGGTGCTCGCGACACCGCCCGCACCGACGGTCGCGCTGCTGGGCGGCCACGACGAGAACGCCGCGGTGATGCTCGGCACCATCGACACCGCGTCGGTCGCGACGATCGCGCTGCGGTTCCCGACAGGCGACATCGAGCTCCCCGACGGCGGCACCGGGTTCCTCGTGCCCACGGGCACGTCCCGAGGGGCGGACAGCTTCCTCACGACCGCGGTCACCTTCCTCGACCGCAAGTGGCCGCACCTCGCAAAGGAGGGCGGGGTGCTGCTGCGCGTCTCGGTCGGGCGCATCGACGACGTCCGCTTCGCCGAGCTCGACGATGGCGCCCTCGTCGCGGCGGTCACCGACGAGCTCAGCGAGCTGCTCGGCACGACTGGCTCGCCCCTCGACACCCTCGTCGCTCGCTGGCCGGCCTCGTTCCCCCAGTACCACGTCAATCATCTGGTCCGCGTCGAGGGGATCGAGTCTGCCGTACAGGCGCTCGGCGGCATCGCGGTCGCCGGCGCCGCGTACCGCGGTGTCGGGATCCCGGCGTGCATCGCGAGCGGCCGGGCCGCGGCCCGCCATGTCCGCGGGTGGCTCGCCGATCAGTCGTAGTAGCCCGAGTGCACGTAGAGGCAGGGGACACCCTCATCCACGTACATCGCGCGGTTCCGAGGGTCGTCCTCCAAGGCGAGCTCGAGGGAGTAACCCGCGCCACGCAGCTCGTCGACGACGTCGCGCTTGAAGACGACCGCGGGCGAGTACTCGCGCGTGGGGCGCATCACGAGCAGGTCCCATCGCAGCTGATGGTGGTCGAGCCACGACAGCGTGAGGTCCCGTATGCGCTGCGGTCGCGCCGTCACGAGCAAGACGCGCAGTGACGAGTCGAGGAGCGACAGCAACGTCCCGATCTCCTCGATGACGGGGTCGTCGCCGCAGGCGTCGAAGAACGCGTCCCAGTCGCGACGATCCCAGTCGAGGTGATGCTGGCGCCCCTGGGCGTCGGCCAGCACGCCGTCCACGTCGAAGATCACGGCCCTGTCGGGCGGCAGCGGCGCGTCACGCCACCACCAGTGCTCGCGCCGCGGATCGATGCCCATGTCCCCGCGCAGACTACCGACGGGGAGTTGACGAACCCAAGAGGTGTGGACGATTCAGCAGCGCGTGGGAGACTTGCTGCGTGGAATTGCGCGAGTGCGTCCCCGCGTCCACGGTCGTCGAGATCCCGGCAGGAACTCGTGCTCTCGTCGTGTCGGACCTGCTGTTGCCAGAGGAGATCACCGACGCCTCGGCATCGTCCTGCGCCGCGCTCGCGACCGAGCTCGGTGCCTGGCAAGGGCCCGGCGTCCTCGTCATCGCCGGCAACCTTGTCGACCCAACCGCGACCACGGACGTCGGCCGGCTCGTCGAGCGCGCCCTCGACTCGCACGACGCGCTGCGCGACGCGATCGCGGCATTCAGCGCTCAGCACGGACGGACGGCCTACGTGCTGCCGGGATGGCGCGACGGCGAGCTCGCCGAGGCACCCAATCGTCAGCGGCTCGCGAGCTACGGCCTGGTCGTCGTCCACTCCCTCGTGCTCGCCCTCGAGACCGCGAGAGGCACGCGACGCGTCGTCGTCGAGACCGCTCGACCCACCTTCGTCGCGGAGCGCGCAGCCACCTCTGAGTGGATGGTGGGCGAGCAGCGCCTCGAGGACCCGTGCGCGGCACCCCGATTCCTCGCCTCCCGGCTCCGCTATCGCGGCCTGCGCCGGTTCTTGTGGCTCGCCCCGCTCATCGCGCTGCTCGGCGTCTTTGCGACCAAGGTCGGTTTCGTCGCCACCGGCCTCGACCGGCTGACCGTCCGGCACAAGGTCGCCGGCCACCTGGTCACGCGCATCGTGAACATGTCGCTGCCGGCACGACTCGGCATCACCCTCGGCGTCATCATCGTCGCCGAGATCGTCGTCGCGGTGACCGCGACGACCCTGTCCGCCCGGCGGTACCCGAGCGAGCTCCGCGACATGCCGAGGGCGCGAGACCCCCTTGCGGACCTCGAGACCGAGCACGGCCCCGTCCTTGACCGGGCCCGAGAGCTGCTCGAGTGCGGCGCGGCCGGCTACGTCGTCGGCGGCTCGATGCGAGCCGCCCTCGGGCCACTCGCGCAAGGCTTCTGCGCCGCGCCCGGGGCGACCTGCGAGGTCGTCCACGAGCTCGCCGGGCACCTGGGGCTGCCCTCGGTGTTCCTCGCCCGGCGCAGGGCCGGGTTCCTCGAGCTCGAGGCCGGCACCGTGGCGCACGCCCGGCTGATCCTCGGTGACGCACCGCTGCCCGGCGCGACGTTGCTCGAGCGGATCGCGTCGCGGGATCGGACCCACCTGCATGCCGGACCCCTACGTGTGTCGCTGGCGGCTTCGTGGCCACAGGGGAAGTCCTGGCCCCAGGACCCACACTCGATGAGCCACCAGCGACACCAGCGCCTCGTGCGCCGCGTGGCAGCCGGCGCGCTCGTGATCGCGGGCCTCGCGAACGTCGCCATCGCGGTCGCGCCCCCGCTTCGCCGCCACCTGCACGCCGTGCTCGGCGTGCTACCCGTGGGCGTGTCCCAGACCGCCGCGGCGCTGGTCGCGCTCACCGGCGTCGCGCTCATCATGCTCGCCCGAGGCGTGCGCCGGGGCCAGCGCCGGGCCTGGAACGCGTCGGTGATCGTCCTCGCCGCATCGATCGTCGGCCACATCGGCAAGAACGCCTCGCTCGCGGGCACGCTCGTGTCGGCGATCGTGCTCATCTTCCTGCTCCAGCGCCGGACGGACTTCCGGGCCCAGTCCGACCGTGGGTCGCTCGCCGCGGCGACCCCGTACCTCGTGCTCACCTGCGTGGTCGCGGTCGCCGGCGCCGTGACCGGCATCGAGGCGACCAGCGTGAAGTCAACCCTGCTGCCCGGGCTGAGCGTCGTCGTGCTCGCCTGCGTCGAGCGTCTCATCGGGATCTCGACGGTCGCGCTGCCCGACCGCATCGACGACTTCGTGTACCCCGCGATGCTCGCGGTGGGACTGTCGGTCGTCTTGTCGGCGCTGTACCTCGGCACCCGACCCGTGGTCGATCGCCGGCTGTCCGAGCGACACACCTCAGCCGAGCGTCGAGCGGCCGAGCTGCGTGCTCGCGACCTCGTGCGCCGCCACGGCCTCGGCACGC
This sequence comes from Acidimicrobiaceae bacterium, assembly GCA_003162395.1. Lineage (GTDB taxonomy): Bacteria > Actinomycetota > Acidimicrobiia > Acidimicrobiales > RAAP-2 > Palsa-459. The sequence goes on along the minus strand of PMON01000044.1, from coordinate 15,452 downwards.
TTGACTACTTCGCGCTGCGCGACGACAAGCAGTGGTACTTCCACCGCGACACGCTCGTCGCCTACGCCGTCTACGGCGGCGTCTGCCTCGTCTCGCCCGACCCGATCGGGCCCGAGGACGATCGCGAGGCGGCCTGGGGGGCGTTCCGGGCGTTCGCCGACCAGCACGGCTGGACCATCGGGGTCCTCGGGGCTGGCGAGGCGTGGCTCCCCCTCTATGCCGCAGCCGGCATGCGCTACCTCTATCTGGGCGACGAGGCGGTCGTCGACGTCCAGGGCTTCTCGCTGCAGGGCGGCAAGATGAAGGGGCTCCGCCAGGCGTGCTCGCGGATGGAGCGGCACGGCTACACCGTCGAGTTCCTCGACCCCGCGACGATTGACCCCAAGCGCGTGGCGGGGCTCGTGCACCTGATGGCGCTCAACCGCCGCGGCGAGGGCGAGCGAGGGTTCTCCATGGTGCTCGGGCGGCTCTTCGACCCGAAGGACGCCGGACTCCTCCTCACGGTCGTGACCGGCCCCGACGGCGAGCCCGCGGCGATGTGCCAGTTCGTCCCGACCCCCGCGCTGCACGGCTACTCGCTCGACCTCATGCGCCGCGACCCGGGCGAGCACCCGAACGGGCTCTTGGACTACACGCTGTGCGCCACGATCGAGCACCTCGCCACAGAGGGCGCGAAGGGCCTCAGCCTCAACTTCGCGGCGTTCCGCTCGATCCTGGACGGCGAGCGCGGCGAGGGGATCACGACGCGAGCGGAGCGCTGGGCCCTCAAGCGCCTCTCGGGCATCATGCCCATCGAGACGCTGTGGCGGTTCAACGCGAAGTTCTTCCCTGGGTGGCTGCCCCGCTACCTCGTGTATCCCGCGGCGGAGTCGTTCGTCCCCGTCGTCGTGTCGACGCTCCGCGCCGAGTCGATCACCGAGCTCCCGATGATCGGCAGATTCTTCACGAACGACCCGTCGAACCGACCCGGCACCGTCGTGCCAGAGTCGCTGCTTGCCGCCGAGCACGCTGAGCCATGACGACGGTCGACCTCGCCGCGCGCGACACCATGGCATTCACTGAAAACGACGGTGCCGGCGGTACCATCGCGGCGGTATGGCGTGGCCGGGAGCACGTGACGACGAGGGCGTCGTCACGTCGAATGTCCGGCTCGGGCACACCGGGCACCTCGAGATCGACCCAGGCGTTGCCGCGGCCGCGGACGCACGGCTCGAGTCGGTCTGCGCCGAGCTCGGGATCCTGCTCGCGCGCCACGTCGAGCCGGTCTCGGTGCGCGTCCTGCCGTTCGGCCACGAGCAGCTCGCCATGGTCCAGCTGCTCGACGCCTCAGAGGCCGGCTCGCAGCTGCACGCGGCCACGTGGCGTGGCGCGTCTCGTTCCGAGGCCGTCGCAGGGGCAGCAGTGCGCGCGATGACCGGCGGGCACAACGTCGTGGAGGCTGCGCTTCCCGGGGCGGTCGCCGAGGGCAAGGTCCGCTCGGCCGTCGTCTTCAGCGAGGGCGACGCGCCCGTGCGCTGGGGCCAGGCCGGCGACGAGGCGCGCCTCGCCGCGCTCTTCGCGGTGGTTCCCCAGCTCGGCTCGTTCACCGCCACCACCGGTCCGGACACGTACCGCGTGCTGCGCCTCCCGGGCATCGGCGTCGCGCTCGTGTCCGAGGGTGCGAGCGCGGCCGCGTGGGTCGAGGGCTGGTTCGCCGCGCTGCTGCACGCGACACAGTTCGCCCTTCGCTCGACGCAGCGCTCGACGAGCGTCGTGTCGACCGGTCAGGCGAGCGACGACCGCGCCACGCGCGACGAGGTCCCCTCGACCAGCGCGTCGATGCTTGGCGGGCTCGAAGAGGAGTGCCGTCGGATCCTCTCGGCCGCCCAGGACCAGGCCGCCGAGATCAGGGCGTCCGCCGAGCGTGACGCCGCCAGGTGGCGCGATGTCGAGCGCCGAGACGACCGCGGTCCGAGCGACGCCGACGCCGAGCAGCGCCGCGCTCGCGCTGACCGAGCGGAGCGCGAGCGTGCGCCCCGGCTTGACGACGCCGCTCGGGAGAGCGAGCGGCTCCTTCGCGACGCCGAGCGCACGCGAGACCGACTGCTCACCGACGCGCGCAGGGAGGTCGACGCGCTTCGCCGCGAGACCGAGCGTGCGTGCGAGGCGCTCCTCGCTGACACCCGACGGGAGTCCGAAGAGCTTCGACGCGAGGCCGAGCGGGTCCGCACGACCTTGATCGCCGACGCCAACCGACACGCAGCCGAGCTGCGGCGAGACACCGAGCAGGCACGACGTGACGCCGAGTCCGAGCGCCAGCACGCGGTCCATGACGACGTCCGAGGCGAGCCCGTCGAGCGGCGGCACCGGGCCGACGACGTCGTCCGCGAGGCGCGGCGCGCCGCGGACGACCTGCTGCACGACGCACGCCGGACCGCCGAGGAGATCGTCCGCGACGCCACGCGGGCGCGCGAGCGCCTGCTCGACGAGCACGCGAGCATCGCGCGCGCGTCGGGCGACGGCGAGGTGCGCCACGAGGCACCGCACGCCTGGGTCCGCGAGGACCTGCCCCGCCCCGCGACGCCGGTCGCCGCGCCGGCACGCGTCGAGGCACCACCTTCGGCCACCCCGGCGGCCCCGACAGCCGAGGAGGCGCGGCTCGCTGCGATGGCGCTCTTGGGAGCCGCCGCCGAGTCGATCGCGGCGATGTCCGTGATCCTCGGTCGCACCGCCGGCGCGTCCGACAGCGCCAGCGGGCCCGAGCGGACCGCCGAGGGGGCGGACCCCTTCAAGGACGTGCCCGGCCTGTTCTTCGGCGCCTGAGCCGGCCCGCTCCCGCCTACGCGTCGTCGCTGGTCGGTGGCTCGTCGCCCTTGCCCTCGGTGCGCGGCGACGAGGACCAGCTCGTGAGCAGCTCCCCGTCGATCGAGACCAGCTCGACGCGCTCGACGTCGCCGAGCACCTCGCGGACCTTGTGCACGAGGTCCCTCATGGCATCGTCGTGGCCGGGTGGCTCGAGGGGCGGCACGCTCGCGGACCCCTCTCGGCCGTTTGGCGAGGCGCTCGGCCACACGGGCGGCACCGTGACCTCACGGGGCCCGACGTCGGCGTGCGGAGCCACGATCACCGGCGCGGGGGCCGGCGGTACCGGCTGGCGGTCCGTCACGCTCGACGGCGTCGCGGGCGTGCTGGGCGACGAGCTCGTCGTGCGGGCCTGTGCGCCCGCCACCCACCGGCGAAGCTGGCTGAGGGCGTCGTCGTCGGTCGGCTCCCACTTGCTCCGTGCGATCGCCGCGGCCAGGGCGTCGAGGACGTCGGGGTCGGACTCGCGCGCGAGCAGTTCGCAGAGCATCACCGAATGGATCGAGAGCATCTCGTCGGTGACCTTGTCCAGCGCGTCGCGGCGGGTCTGGGGGTTCGGGCTCTCGAGCCGGCTTCGCAGTGCCTGTGACGCGCGCTCGCGCTTGGCGCTGCGCCAGATGACCGACGCGATCAGCGCGGCGATCACGAGCGGCACCGCCGCGATCAGGTAGATCGCCCCGGTGCCGATTCGAATCCCCGCGAGTGTGCCAACGACGGCTGTCAGCTGCACGGACGTGGCCCACTCCGCAGGTGGCGCCGCGCGCCGACGGCGGTGCGTCGTCGCGGGAATCGTCGAGCTGTCCCCGCCGTCGTGCTCCTCACGTTCGCTCCCTGCGGCCCGCGGCAAAGGCCATCGCGGGCCTACTCGCTCAAGGCGAGGTCGCCTCCCGGCGTCGAAGTGTACCCATCGCACTCGGTCGCGCTCGACGGCGTGTCGGAGCGCGCTCGGACGCACTTGACGCACCATGTGCGGCGAGGCACCGCTCGAAATCTCGACGAACCACGCGACACGAGGGGTGCGGTCGTGGTTGTATGTGAGGAGTGCCTTGCGACCGCGAGGTTGCTGCTCGGTGTTCACCGAGGTGGTCCCCCTGCATGCCCTTGCGAGGCGGGCCACGTCCGTGCGCGGACGCGCGACGCACCTCTTGGCGCGGACCGCGGCTAGCCGAAGGTGAAGTCGTAGGCGCGCACGCCCGGTGACACCGTGAGGCGCAGCAGCCCCGAGGTCTCGCCCGAGCCCGCGTACAGCGTGTAGAGGTCGGGATAGCCCGCGACGCGGATCGTCGTCGCCGCAGCGCCGTTGACGCTGACCGCGACCGTGCCGTGGCCGCCGAGGACCAGGTACACGTCGGTTGCGAGGAAGCTCAACTCGAGGACCGCGCCGGTCCCGGCCGTCGCCTCCTGCTCGTGGACGTCCCAGTTGCCGCCGTAGGCGACGAGATCCGCTGGCAGCGGCGTCGGCAGCGTGTAGTCCTTTGGTGCGTCCTGGGCGAGGGTGTCATCGATGTTGTTGGCGTAGTAGGCGCTCTCATAGCCGAGGTAGCTCTCGGGCGTCGTCGGCAGGGTGGGCACGGTGTTCGGCACGTCGGTCGGCGGCGGCAGCCTCGTGGCGCCGCCCGCGACGAGCAGCGCGCGGATGTCGGCCTCGGTCGTCGAGTAGTCGCCCTCGCCGATCGCGGTGTGCCGCACGATGCCGTGCTGGTCGATCAGGTACTCCGCGGGCCAGCTGTTGTTCCCGTACGCGGTCCACGTGTCCAGGTTGTCGTCGATCGCGATCGGGTAGGTGATGCCGAGCGAGCTCGCCCCCGCCGCGACGTTCGAGACCACGTGCTCGAAGGCGAACTCGGGGGCCGACACGCCGACGACCACGAAGCCGTCCTTGTGGTAGCGCTGGTACCACGACTCGACGTGGGGGATCGACCTGCGGCAGTTGATGCACGAGTACGTCCAGAAGTCGACGAGGACGACCTTGCCCTTGAGCGCAGCGAGCGTGAGCGGCGCGTCCTTCGTCGTGTTCAGCCACGCGGTGATGCCCGTGAAGTCGGCGGCCTTTCCCAGCTTCGGCAGCTTCGCGGCGTCGCTCTTCTGCTGGTTCGCGACGAACGTGTTGGCCTTCTCGCCGTCGATCCGGTTGAGCTGGGTCTGGACCGAGGGGGTCACGAGTGCGTTCAGCCCGAGGCTCGGGACGGTGTCTTGGATCGAGGTCAGCGCCCCCGTTGCGATCAGGATCGCCATCGCGCCGATGAACACCCCCGAGACCTGTCGCACCGCCCTCGCGTGGGTGCGGATCGCCGACCACCGCGCGGCGAGTCGCTGGCTCGAGAGCGCGAGGACGAGCAGCGGCACCGCGACGCCGGCTGCGTAGGCGATCGTGAGCGCTGCCGAGGTCCACGAGAGGTGGTGCCTCGTCGCCGAGACCGTGATGGCCGTGAGGATGGGGCCTGCGCACGGCGCGAAGCCGAGGCCGAGCCCCGCGCCCAGCAGCACCCCGCTCGCCGTGCCCGCCCCGACCTTCGGCGTCACCGAGAGCCGGGCAAAGGGGCGCTCGATGAGCGCCCCGATCGGCTCGATGATGAGGCCCAACGCCAGCAACAACAGCAGCGCGATGCCGATGTCGGTGAGGAGGTCCTGGGGCAGGCCGAGCGCGGAGAGCACGACCACGCCGAGCAGGGTCGCCGCGGCGAATGTGATGGTCAGGCCCGCCACGATCGCGACCGCTCGGCGCCGCCCGCCCGTCGTGCCGCCCGCGAGCACGACCGGCAGCACCGGGAGCACGCACGGGGAGATCACCGTCACGACCCCGGCGACGAATCCAACGAGGAGCAGGCTCAGCATGGTCGAGGTTCAGTCCCACCGCCCCGGACTGGCGTTACAGCGGCGACCGTGCCGATCTCACACCCCAAAGCCGCCGAAATGGCCCTTGGCGGCCAGCGCCTCGAAGAACGCCGGGTCGTAGGCGCCCTCGGGGTCCGCGCGCACCATCTCGTCGAGGTCCTTCGCGTCCTGGCCGACGAGGATCCGCCAGCGCTGGGCGCGGACGCCGTCCAAGATGACCGTCGCGGCCTGCGCCGCGGTCATCGGCGCGGCGTCGCGGAAGAGCTCCCCGAAGGCCTGCATTCCCTTGCGGAGGTCCTCGTCGGAGACCCCGTCGACGGGCGTGCCGAAGGCGGCCAGCTGCACGCGGGCTCGTGCGAGGTCCTCTGCGGTCAGGTGCTCGGCGTCCTGTCCGTGCGCGGCGGCGGAGTTGAGCACGATCGAGGTCCCGATGTGGCCCGGCATGACGACCGAGGCTCGCAGGTGCGGGGCGTTGAGCCGAAAGTCGCACATGAGCGCCTCAGTGAAGCCGCGCACCGCGAACTTCGCCGCGCTGTAGGAGGTGTGCGGCGAGTTCGGCCCGATCGAGGCCCACAGGCCGTTCACGCTGCTCGTGTTCACGAGGTGGCCCTCGTCGGCAGCCATCAGCATGGGAAGGAACGTCCTCGTCGAGTAGTAGACGCCGAAGAAGTCGACGTTGAAGACCTTCTCCCACTGCTCGCGGTCGTCGAGCACGAACGAGCCGCCGCCCGCGATGCCAGCGTTGTTGAAGACGAGGTGCACGTGGTCCGTGGCGAGCTCACGCTCGACGGCCGCACGGAACGCGACGAGGTCGGACTCCTTGGACACGTCGGCGAGGAACGTCACGACGTTGGTGCCGGTCGGCGCGGCATCTCGTGCGAGCGCCGCGGTCTCGCCGAGCGCATCGGCGGACACGTCGCACGCCGCGACGCTGCACCCCTCGGCGGCGAGCTGGCGCACGAGCTCTCGACCCATGCCCGTGCCGCCGCCCGTGACCACGGCAATCCTGCCCGCAAAGCTGTCCATCATCGACCCCCGTCGCACCGCGGCATCGCCCGCGTGCCCGGCGTCTGCGGGCACCGCCACGGTACCGCGCCCCGCGCACCGCGCTGCGAGCTCGCCGCGGTCAGCGCGCCGCGCGGCGAGCGATCGCCCGGGCGAGCCGGTCCGCCGCCGCGTCGCCGTGGTCGAGGAACAAGAACGGCTCGACGAGCTCGACCTCGATCACGGTCGGGCCACTCGCGGTCGCGACGAGGTCGACACGCGCGAAGCACAGCGGTGACGCGAACGGCACCGCGGCGAGCGTCGCGGCAGCCACGGCGCGCTCCGCGCTGCTCGGCTCGACGCGCTGCACGCTGACCGGCCCCGAGGGCGTGTCGGTCACCTCGAGGTTGATCGGCGCGTGCTTGCGGACCGCGTGGCTCACCTCGCCATCGATCACGACGACGTCGGTCTCCCCGAACGTCGCGACCGTGCCCACGTAGGGCTGGACCATCGCGAGGCACCCCTGTGCGGCCAGTGCGTCCACGTGCGCCCGGGCCGCGTCGGCGTCACGTGACGAGAAGCGCTTGGCGCCGCGCGAGCCGCCGCCGACCGTGGGCTTGACGACGAAGTCGCCGTCGGGGAACGAGGCGTCGGCGCCGCGCGGCGCGTAGGTGGTCTCGATCGTCGGCACCCCGCGTGCGGCGAGGTCGTCCAGGTACCGCTTGTCCGTGTTCCACACGACGACGTCGCCAGGGTTGACGAGGTGCTCGACGGAGCGCGCCCATGCCACGAACTCGTCGTAGTGCAGCGGGTAGTCCCACGTGGAGCGGATGACGGTGGCGGCGAAGCTCGACCAGTCGACGTGCTCGTCGTCCCACGCTGCGAGCACCGCGCGCACGCCCGCTCGCGCCAGGGCCTCGGTGAGCGTCGGCTCGTCGGGGTCCTCGGTGAGCCGGTTCGTGGCGATCGCGACGTCAATCACGGGTGGAAGAGCATGGTGGCGCGCGTCGTGAGCTCGACGAGCGGCCCCGCCCACACGCCGAGGACCACCGTCGGCACCACGCACACCGCGATCGCGACCGCGGTGGCGAGCGGGACCGCCGTCTCGCCGTTCGCGGGGGCCGCGCCGTACACCTCGGCGTGGTCCACGAGCTCGCCGTCACGGGTGTCTTCGACCAAGATCCCCGAGCCGAGCGCGGCGAGCCGAGCGCGGGGGCGTGAGGTCGCGAGCGTCGAGGCCGTCGCGGCAGCGGGGCTGGCGTCGAGCGGCGCGGCGTAGGTGAGGACGACGACGCGCAGGTAGAAGTAGCCCGAGACCGCCGTGGCGACCATCGCGATCACCCCGAGCGCCACCCCGGGCCAGCCGAGGTGCTCGACGGCGGACTCGATCACGCCCAGCTTGGCCAAGAACCCCGTCGTGAACGGCACGCCTGCCTGGGCGACCAGGAGCACGGTGAACGAGCACGCGAGCAGCGGACGACGCCTTGCGAGGCCTCGGTAGCTCGTGAGGTCCTCGTGGCCGTCCGCAGAGACGACGGTCACGACGGCGAAGGAGCCGACGACCAACAGCGCGTAGGTCGCGAGGTAGTACAGGGCCGCGGCTGTGCCGCGCGGCGACGCGGCCCACAGGGCCAGCAGCACGAAGCCCGCGTGGCTGATCGACGAGTAGGCGAGCATGCGCTTCACGTTGCGCTGCACGGTCGCCATCCCCGCGCCCACGAGCATGGAGAGGGCGGCGAGCGCGAAGACCATGGGGCGCCACCCGTCTTGCTGGGTGAACAGCCCCGAGGCGAGCACGCGGAGCACCGCGGCGAACGCGCCCACCTTCACGATGGCGGCCATGAAGCCGACGATGGGCGTTGGCGAGCCCTCGTAGACGTCGGGCGACCACACGTGGAACGGCACCGCGGCGACCTTGAAGGCGAACCCGACGAGCAAGAGCGCGGTCCCCGCCAGCAAGAGCCCCTGGCTGCGCAGCACGTTGGCCGAGAGGAAGCCGGCGAGCTGGCCGAGCTGGGTCGTCCCCGTCGCGCCGTAGACGAGGGCGATCCCGTAGACGAAGATCGCTGACGAGAACCCGCCCAGGAGGAAGTACTTCATGGCCGCCTCGCCCGAGCGCGCCGAGCGGCGGTCGAAGGCGGCGAGCACGTAGAGCCCGATCGACATGATCTCGAGCCCGAGGAAGATGACGACGAGGTCGTTGGCCTGGGCCATCATGATCGCCCCGGCGGCCGACGCGAGCACGAGCACGTGCAGCTCGACGCCCTCGATCCTCTCCCGGCAGAGCCAGCCGTCGGCCACGAGGGCCGAGAGCCCGAGCGACACGGCGAGCACCGAGATCGCCACGACCGAGAACCCGTCCTCGATGATGACGTGGGCCATGGTCGTCGACGGCCCGTGCCGCGAGATGTCCACCCACTGGAAGACGCAGTCGACGACGACGCACGCGCTCGCGATCACGGTGACGCCGGTGCCGACCGAGCTGCGCAGCCGCCCTGGCACGAGCGAGCTCGCGATGAGCAGCCCGACGGCCGCGACGGTGAGGATGATCTCGGGCAGGATTACGAGGTAGTGGACCGAGGGCATCGCGACGGTGTTCATCGCGGCCCAATCGCTGTCGAGCTGAGCCCCACGGCGTGCAGGTGCGCCAAGAGGTGCACGACCGAGGGCCCGATCCGGTCCAAGACGAGCTTCGGGTACACGCCGAGCACCACCATGATCGCGAGCAGCGGCGCGAGCAGGGAGCGCTCGCGCCAGTCGAGGTCGCTGATCGACGTGCCCGCGGGGGTGACGAGCTCGCCCTGGAAGACCTGCTGGTAGGCCCACAGGAGGTAGATCGCGGCGGCGACCACCCCGAGCGTCGGGATGACCGCCCACCACCCCTCAGCCCCGAAGAACCCGATGAGTACCAGGAACTCGCTCACGAACCCGTTGAGCCCGGGCAGTCCGATCGAGGCGAGCATCGCGACGGTGAAGCACGCGGCGAGGATCGGCGCGGGGCCCTGGATGCCCCGGACCCCGGTCACGAGCGACGACCCGGTGCGCTTGGCGAGGAAGCCGACCAGCAAGAAGAGCGCGGCGGTCACGACCCCGTGGTTGAACATGAGGAGCACCGCGCCCGAGACGCCCGCCTGGTTGAGCGACACGATCCCGAGGACGATGAAGCCCATCTGGGCGAGCGAAGAGTACGCGAGCAGTCGCTTCAGGTCGCTCGAGCCGCCCGCGACGACCGCGCCGTAGAGGATCGAGGCGATCGCGAGCGCGAACAGCCAGGGCCCGACGGTGACGAGGGCGTGCGGGAACAACGTGATGTCGAATCGCACGATCCCGTAGGTGCCGAGCTTGGCGAGCAGCGCGGCGAGCACCACAGAGCCGGACACGGGCGCCTCGGAGTAGGCGTCCGGCGACCAGGTGTGGAACGGGAATAGCGGGGACTTGACCGCGAACGCCGCGGTGAACGCGAGGACCAAGAGCACGCCCGTGGTGCCGCTGAGGTGCGTGGACGACAGCGCGGTCAACGAGAACGTGAGGGCGCCGCCGGACTGGGACTGGTGCAGGAACGCGACGACGAGGATGCCGACGAAGAGGAACGCCGAGCCGACGAGCGTGTAGACGAAGAACTTCATCGCCGCGGCGGGGCCCCGCCGCTGGTCGCCCCAGCCCGCGATCGAGAAGTAGGCGGGCACGAGGGTGAGCTCGAAGAACAGGAAGAACAAGAGCACGTCGAGGCTCGCGAAGCTGCCGACGGTCGCTGCCTCCAAGAGCAGCAACCACGAGATCGAGGCGCGCGTGCGGTGGCGCGCGGGCGCGCCGAGGATCGCGATCGGCACCACGATCGCGGTGAGCACGATGAGGAGCAGTGAGATCCCGTCGACCCCCGCGCGCCAGAACAGCCCGAACGGCGCGGCGAGCACCTGTGTCGAGGCATCCTGGTACACCGCGCCGTTGGGGTGGTAGCCGATCGCGAGCAGGGCCGCGCCGACGAGTTCGGCGACCGCGATGGTCGCCCCCAGCGTCGTGGCCACACGCCCCTCGAGCCGGGGCACCAAGGCGAGCACGGCTGCACCCACGGCAGGCAGGACGACGAGTGTGACGAGGAGCGCGGAGGACTGCACGATCAGAAGGTCCTTGCGAGCAGGTAGGCGACCAGCAATGCCGTGCCGACGGCGAAGAGGAGCGCGTAGCTGCGCACGTAGCCGTTCTGGAGCCCCCGGAGCTGGCGGGCGCCACGACGGGCGACCGCGGCGACGCCGAGCACGGCGCCGTCGATCACGAGGGGGTCGACCATCTCGGCGGAGGCCCTGGCGGCGCGCGCAGCGGGCCGGCCGAGCACCGCGTCGTAGGCGTCGTCCCAGTACCAGACGTTGGCGAGGAACCGCGGGGTGAGCGCGGGGCGCTCCACGCGGCCACGCCACAGCCACCACGCGATCGCAAGGCCGGCGACGGCCACGACGCCGTCGATCGCGATGAGCGTGTCATCCGACGCGCTCGACAGGGGGGCGAGGTGCGTGCTCGCGAACACCGGGGACAAGAACCGGTCGAGCGCGGGGCCCAAGGCGCCCGCGACCGCGGCGCACACGGCGAGCACGACGAGCGGGAGGCGCATGACCCAGGGCGACTCGTGCGGCGGCGCGAGGGCGCGACGCCCGCCCGCGGCCCGCACAAAGCGCGGGTCGCCGGTGAAGGCGAGCACGAAGAGGCGCGTCATGTAGTACGCGGTGAGAAGGGCCGCGACGAGCCCGATCGCCCACAGCGGCTTGGAGTACGCCCACGCGCCCTTCAGCACGTCGCCCTTCGAGAAGAAGCCCGAGAACGGCGGGACCCCGGCGATCGCGAGCCAGCCGACGAGGAACGTGGCGAACGTCCAGGCCATGACGGTGCGCAGCCCGCCCATCCGGCTCAGCTCTTGTTCGCCGTCGAGCCCGTGGATGACTGAGCCCGCGCCGAGGAACAAGAGGCCCTTGAAGAAGGCGTGGGCCACCATGAGGAAGATGGCCGCGGCGTAGGCGCCCGAGCCGACGGCGAGCACCATGAACCCGATCTGGGAGACCGTCGAGAACGCGAGGACCCGTTTGATGTCCGACTGCGACGTCGCGATCGTGGCGGCGACGAACGCCGTTGCCGCGCCGACCACCGCGATCGTGGCGCGTCCCGACGAAGTGAGCACGAGCAGGTGGCTCATGCGGCAGAGCAGGTACACCCCCGCGGTCACCATCGTCGCGGCGTGGATGAGCGCCGACACGGGCGTCGGGCCCTCCATGGCGTCGGGGAGCCAGTTGAACAGCGGGATCTGTGCGGACTTGCCGGCCGCGGCGAAGAGCAGCGCGATCACGACGAGGGTCACCTGGGTCCCGGTCAACGTCGCCGCGCCAGTCGCGATCCCGAGGTAGGTGAGCGTGTGGAGGTGGGTGAAGAGCACGAACATCGCGACGAGCATCCCGACGTCGCCGACGCGGTTGTAGATGAAGGCCTTCTTGCCTGCCGACGCGGCGCTGTCACGGTCGAAGTAGAACGCGACGAGCCAGTACGAGCACACGCCGACGCCCTCCCAGCCGACGAAGGTGACCAAGAGGTTGTCGGCCAGCACCAGCAGCAGCATCGAGAACACGAAGAAGTTGAGGTAGACGAAGAACTTCGTGAAATCGCGCTCCTTGTGCATGTAGGCGACCGAGTACAGGTGGATGAGCGCGGACACGCCGGTGACGAACAGGCACATGGTGACCGACAGCGGGTCGATCAGGAGCGCGACTTTGACCTGGTAGGACCCAATGGGCAGCCAGCCAAAGAGGGTCTCGGTGATCTCGCGGTTGTTGTGCCCGAGCAGCCCGATCCAGGTGACGACCGCGACGACGAACGCCGCGGCGATCGCCGCGGTGGCGACCCAGCCGGCGACGGGCTCGCCGAGCCGGCGGCCGAACGCGAGGAGCACCACGAACCCACCGAGGGCGCACGCGAGCATCCAGGGGGCGGCGTAGACCATCTCAGCCCTGCAGCTCGTGGAGATCGTCGACGACCGCGCTGTGGCGCGTCCGGAAGATCGCGACGACGATCCCGAGGCCTACGGTCACCTCGGCCGCCGCGACGACGAGCACGAAGAACACGGTCGCCTGGCCGCCGACGTCGTGGAGGACGCGCGCGAACGTCACGAGTGCGAGGTTCGCGGCGTTGAGCATGAGCTCGATGCACATGAACATGACGAGCGCGTTGCGCCGGACGAGCACGCCGGTCGCGCCGATCCCGAAGAGGAGGGCCGAGACGATGAGGTACCACGCCGCCGGGATCGTCACGTCAGCTCCTCGCCCACCGCGACGTCGCGATCGTCGGCACGCTGCGCCGCGTCGAGCGAGGCGGGCGGGCGGCGCGCCAGCAGCACCGCACCCACGACCGCGATGATGAGCAGGAGCGCAGTCGCCTCGAAGGCGAAGAGATAGGTCGTGAAGATCACCTTGCCGAGGGCGCCCACGTCGTTGGACGGGTCCGTCGGGGCGATCACGGTCGTGGCCCCCGAGTACCACCCGCCGGCCGCCATCAGCGCGATGAGGCCGCCCGTGACGACGGCGACGGCGCCGACGGCGAGCGGGCGCTGGCCCGCGAGCGGCTCGAGCCGGATCGACTCGTTGCGGTCGACCCCCAAGAACATGATGACGAACAGGAAGAGGATGACGATCGCGCCCGCGTAGACGATGATCTGGACCGCGGCGAGGAAGTTCGCCTCTTGCTCCACGAACGCGAGCGCGATCCCGATGAGCGTCGCGATCAGGTTCAGCGCCGAGTGGACCGGGTTCTTGGACGCCACGACGCCGACGGCGCCGCCGAGGATGATCGCTGCCGACGCGATGAAGACAAGGACGTCAGGGACCGTCCGGGCGGTCGCGAGCACGCCCGTCACGCCTTCGCGCGGCGCCCCGGCCGCCGAACGGTGCGGTCGCCCGCGTACAGGTGGTTCTCGAGCACGTCGCGCACCGCGAGGGTGCCGGTCGCCTCGTCGTCGCGCGCGTCGGACTGGCCGCCCTCCGGCGGGCGCACGCCGTAGCCGAGCTCGCCGGACCACTGCACGACGCCCTCGAACGCAGCAGCCCCCGACGGCGACGTGGCGCGCATCCAGCCCGACGTATGCTCGTCCTCGCCCTCTCGCCAGTCCTCCCACGGGAGTCGCTGCGGGTGCCCGTCGTCGTCGACCAAGAGCTCGCGCTTGGTGTAGATGGCGTCCGCGCGATTGGTGAAGGAGAACTCGAACATCTTCGTCTCGGTGATCGCCTCGGTCGGGCATGCCTCGACGCACAGGTCGCAGTGGATGCACCGAAGGTAGTTGATCTCGTAGACGTAGCCATACCGTTCGCCGGGCGACACGGGATGGTCCGGCGGGTTGTCGAGCCCGCGCACGTAGATGCAGTCCGCAGGGCACACACCGGCGCACAGCTCGCAGCCGATGCACTTCTCCATGCCGTCCTCGTAGCGGTTCAGCACGTGCCGGCCGTGCTGGCGCGGCTGCTTGGGGCGCTTGACGGCGGGATAGCTCCTCGTCACGCGGCGGCGCGCGAGGTGCCGGATCGTGAGCGAGAAGCCCTTGAAAAAGGCGAGCTCCTTGCGCTCGACGTCGTCGTGCTGGACGTCGTCGCTGCGGACCTCGGCGCCCTCGTCCTCGCGAGGCGTGCGGTCGCTCACGGCGTCTGTTCCCCGTCGGAGAGTCGACGGATCACCCACGGCGGCACCGGGCGCTCGGCGACCGGGTCCAAGATGGCGTCGTTTCCCTGCACGCGCGCGTCGCCCAGCTGGAACGCCCGGGCCAAGAGGACCGCGCCCACGAGCACGACGGCCGAGGTGACGAGTCCCCACGCGACGCCGATCCGGAAGCCGGCGATGAGCAGCAGCCACCCAAAGGAGATCGGGATCAATTGCTTCCACCCGAGCGACATGAGCTGGTCGTAGCGGAAGCGCGGCAGCGCACCCCGGGCCCAGACGTAGCAGAAGCAGAAGATCGTCGTCTTGAGCACGAACCACATGATCGGGAAGAGCCAGTTGAGGTGCGCGACGTTCGGGTGCCAGCCGCCCGGGCCCCCGAAGAACAGCGTGACCATGATCGCCGACATCGTGATCGTGTTCATGAACTCGGCGAGGAAGAACAGCGCGAACCGGAGCGAGGCGTACTCGGTGTGGAAGCCGCCCACGAGCTCGGACTCGGCCTCCACCGTGTCGAACGGCGGGCGGTTCACCTCCGCGGTGATCGCGATCAGGAAGACCGCGAAGGGGACCACGCCGAGCCGGATCACGTTCCAGTGCCAGATGCCATGGCCCTGGGAGTCGACGATCCCGGTCGTCGACAGCGTGCCCGCGACCAGCACGACCGTCGCGGTCGACAGGCCAAGGACGGCCTCGTAGGAGATCATCTGGGCGCTGGCGCGCACCGAGCTCATGAGCGGGTACTTGGAGCCCGATCCCCAGCCCGCGAGGATGACGCCGTAGACGCTGATGCCCGACATCGCGAGCAGGAGCAGGATGCCAATCGGCGGGTCGGACACCTGGAGGTAGAACTGGTGGCCGGCGACGGTCACGAGGCCCCCGATCGGCACGATGCAGAACGTGATGAGCGCGGGGACGAGCACGAGGTACGGCGCGAGCTTGTAGACGAATCGGTGCGAGTCCCGCGGGACGAGGTCCTCCTTGAAGAAGAGCTTGATCCCGTCAGCCAGCGTCTGGAGGATGCCAAAGGGGCCCCAGCGCTGCGGTCCGATCCGGCTCTGCATGTCCGAGATGGCCTTGCGCTCGAACCAGATCATGAGCATGACCGACAC
>PMON01000063.1 GCA_003162395.1 Acidimicrobiaceae bacterium | reverse complement strand
CCGGTCAGCGACCTGCAGGCGAGCTTCTTCTTCAGCCGCTCAGAGACGATCTGGGGCGGGACCGCCGAGATCCAGCGCAACCTCGTCGGGGAGCGGGCGCTCGGGCTCCCGAAGGAACCGAAGGTCCACAAGCCCTAGCTACTAGGCGGGCGTCACCGAGGTCGCAGCGAGCGCGGCCCCCGAGGGCACCTTCGAGGTCGAGTAGAGGAACCCTGCAGCTGCCGCGGTGGCGACCGCGCCCATGGCGATCGCGACGCGTGCGTTGGACCCGTCGGCAACCAACCCCACGATGAGCGCCCCGATCGGGGTCGTGCCGAGAAACCCCATCGCGTAGAGGCTCATGACGCGCCCGCGCATCTCTTCTGCGCTGTTCAGCTGGAGGGTCGCGTTCGCCGTGGACACGAATGCGAGCGACACCGCACCCATCGGGATGAGCACGATGCAGGCCGTGAGCACGGTGGGTGCCGCCGCGACCGCGCCCATGAGGACGGCGAAGGCGACCGCGAGCAGCGTCAGGAGCGACCGTGTCGGCCGGGAGCGGTGCGCGACGTAGAGGCCGCCGACGAGCCCACCCAGGCCCATCGAGCACATGACGAAGGCGTAGTCGGTCACGGATCCGTGCAGCACGTGCTTGGTGAGGAGCGGGAGCGTGATCGCGAAGTTGAACGCGAAGGTCCCGACGACGACCACCGAGGCGAGCACCTCTCGGAGCTTTGCCGTGCGCCACGCGTAGCGCAGGCCCTCTCGGACCTGGCCGCGCGCACGGACGACGGTGCGGATCCGCGTGATCTCGGCGCTGCGCATCATCGCGAGCGCTGCGATGACCCCGACGTAGGACGCGGCGTTCACGTAGAAGCACGCTGCGATGCCGACGAACGCGAGGATCGCCGCACCGATGCCGGGGCCGACGATTCGTCCCATGTTGATCATCGCGCTGTTGAGCGACACGGCGTTCGAGAGGTATTCCTTACCCACCATCTCTTGGACGAAGGACTGGCGCGCCGGGTTGTCGAAGAGGTTGACGATGCCGAGGAGCCCAGCCAAGGTCCAGATGGCGGGCAGCGAGACGTGGTGCGTGGACACGAGCACCCCGAGGGTGAGCGCAAGCACCCCGGCGACGCTCTGGGTGCAATAGAGCACAAGCCGCTTGTTGGATCGGTCCGCGACAACGCCGCCGAACGGGCCGAACAGGAGCATCGGCACGAACGGCAGCGCGACCGTCACGCCGAGCTCGAGCCCCGACGTGCCGTGGAGCGACAGCACCAACCACGCCTGGGCGAGGGACTGCATCCAGGTGCCCGAGATCGAGATCGACTGTCCGATGAAGTACAGGCGGAAGTTCCGCACCTGCAGCGACTGGAAGGTCCTCTCCGAGATGTTACGGACGAACCTCATTGCTCCTCCGCGAGGCGCTCGAGGATGTCGAGCGCCTTGGCGACCGAGACGCGGTCGGCCTCCGAGAGGGCGGCGAGACGCTGCTCAAGAAAGGCGGTCTTGCGATTCCTGATCGTCGTGAGCTCCCGGCGACCCGCTGATGTCAGTGACACCCGCGAGCTCCTGCGATCTGCGTCGTCGACACGGCGCTCGACGAGTCCATCGGACTCGAGGGCGTCGACGATCCTCGTCATCGAGGGCGGTCGGATCTGCTCAGCGGCGGCCAACGTATGCAGCGCCGGGGAGCCGAGCCGCTCGATCATCGCGAGCGCCGAGGCCTGGGCCGGCGAGATACCCCCGAGCGCGTTCGAGCGGAGCCGACGGTTGAGCCTCGTGACGGCGACCCGAAGGCGCGGAGCAAGGCTCGCCACCGAGGTGGAGGCGCTGGCGACCGTCATAGTTACTTAGTATAACTAAGTAGCTGGCCGGTCGTGCAGCGGGGCTCGGCGGCCGACGATGTCGGTCAGCTCATCCCTTCGGGACGTACGCCCCTCGTCCGAGCAGTGCGGCCTCGATCGGGTCCGCCGACTCGTCCACGCCGCCGCGGACCTCGGTGACCCAGTCGAGGCGAGCGCTCAGGATCCTCGTGACCCCGCCCTCGAGCGTCGACGAGCTGATCGCGCACGACGTGCAGGAGCCTTGGAGCTGCACCTCGACGACGCCGGTCTCGACGTCCGCGCTCAGAAGCAGGAGATCCCCGCCGTCCTGCTGGACCGAGGGCCGCATGAGCTCGATCAGCTCCCGCAGCGCGGTGAGCCGCTTGGCTCTCTCTTCGTCGGTGATCGTCGCGTGAGGAGTCGGCTCGTCCACGTGCACAGTCTGCCGCGGACTCGGTCGGCCCGTGCAGGCACGATGCAGCCAGGCTGTGGCTCGCCGTGTGCTGGCCGCGTCGCTGCGCCGCCGAGGGATCTCGGCCGCCAGGGGCGCGATGGGCACCTCGCTACTGTTGCTGCGTGCCACCGACACCTGCGCTCACCCTTGAGGAGATCAACCTCAACGCAATGGAGTTCTGGGGCCTCCCGTGGGAGACACGAGAGGGCGCCTTCGAGCTGCTCCGCAACGAGCGGCTATTGCCGCATTTCGACGATCCGGTCATCGAGGACTTCCCCTTCGAGCTGCCAGAAGGCACGGGGTACTACGCCCTCACGAGGCACCAGGACGTCACCACCGCGAGCCGGCATCCGGAGATCTTCGTCTCGGGCAAGGGTGCGGTCTCGCTGATCGACCTGCCTCCTGAGATGGTCGAGTACTTCTCCGGGATGATCTCGACGGACAATCCCCGGCACACACGGCTGCGCCGCATTGTCTCCAATGCGTTCAATCCTCGACGTGTCCAGGCCATCGAGGACTCCATCGACCGCGTCGCGCGCGACGTCGTCGACTCGATCGCGAGCGACGGCGGCTGCGACTTCGCGACCGACGTCGCAGCCCCCTTCCCACTGCGAATCATCTGCGAGATGATGGGCGTGCCTCGCGCCGACGAGGACGCCGTGCTGCGGTGCTCGAACACGATCCTGTCCGGCGGCGATCCCGAGTACGTCGGTGGCGACCCGACCGCGAACCCCGTGTTCGCCGTCATGGAGGCCGGCGCCACGCTCACCACCATGATGGAAGAGCTCGGGGCCCACCGGATCGAGCACCCCGCTGACGACATCACGTCGGCCCTCGTCAACTCAGAGATCGAAGGAGACGCACTCACGCACCAAGAGCTCGCGAGCTTCTTCATCCTCTTGGTGACTGCGGGCAACGAGACGACCCGGACCGCGATCGCCCACGCGACGTGGGCGTTTTCCCAGTACCCGGACCAAAAAGCCCTCTGGCAGGCCGACTTCGAGGGCCGAGCGGCGACCGCGGTCGACGAGATCGTGCGCTGGGCATCGCCGGTGATCTGGATGCGGCGCACGGTGAGCGAGGCGACGACGCTGTCGGGCACCGAGCTGCAGGCAGGCGACCGCGTGCTGCTCTTCTACAACTCAGCAAACCGCGACAGCGAGGTCTTCGACGACCCGTATCGCTTCGACGTGCTGCGCGACCCGAACCCACATCTCGGGTTCGGGGCGGCAGGCCCGCACTTCTGTCTCGGTGCGCACCTCGCGCGGCGGGAGATCAAGGTGATCCATCGTGAGCTGTTCCGACGTCTTCCGGACCTCGCGGCCACGTCCGAGCCGGTCCGCCTTCGCTCGAACTTCGTCAACGGCATCAAGCACCTCCCCTGCGCGTTTACGCCCGCGAGTTGAGGGCGCGATGCGGCGCCACCTCGACCGAGCGGCCGTCGCCCTCGTGGTCCGCGACCCGCACGTGGATGCTGCCGTCCGACGCTGACCCGTTGGCGAGGCACTCGACGGGCGCGGCTGTCAGCGTGCACACGACCTCGTGGCGGCGACGACGTCACCGCCCGCACGTGACCGCACGCTGATGCCCCGGCGCTACGCGCGATGGAAGGAGGTGCTCGGCTGCTCGGTCGCGGGCCTGTGGCCGATCGCGGTCACGCTCGGCGTGCTCCGCAACCCCTCGCGCTACAACCCCTTCGCGCTGTACTCGGGCTTCGGGTCTCTCCCCCACTCGACCTCTGCCCTCCCCACGACGGACCCGAACGTCTACACGACCGCGTACACCCTGAGCACGCGCGCAGCCTCACAGCTCGCACACGGCCACCTGCCGTGGTGGAACCCCTTCGAGGGGCTCGGCGCCCCTTTGATCGGCGAGCTGCAGTCCGGCGGGCTCTTCCCGTTCACGCTGCTCTACCTGCTCCACGACGGGTCGCTGATCTTCCATCTCTCCTTGGAGGCAGTCGCGGGTGTCGCCACGTACTGGCTGCTTCGAGAGCTCCGGTGCAACCCGCTCATCGCGGCGATCGGCGGCATGCTCTTCGCCACCAACGGGACCTACGCGTGGCTCGCGAACGCCGCGGTCAACCCGGTGTGCTTCCTGCCGGTCATGCTCCTCGGCCTCGAGCGCGCGCGCCGCGCAGCCGCGGAGGGCCGAGGCGGCGGCTGGCGTTGGCTGGCGGTCGGCACCGCGTTCGCGCTGCTCTCGGGCTTCATCGAGACCGCCGCGCTCGGGCTCATCTTCGTCGTCGTCGTCGCCATCCAGCGGGGCTTCGCCCTCGACCGCGCCAAGGCCCTCGACTACGCCAGAAAGGCAGGCGCGGGGATCGCGGCGGGGATCGCGATCGCGGCGCCCGCCCTCGTGGCGTTCAGCGACTACCTGCACTCCGGCTTCGTCGCCGAGCACGCGGGCAACGCCGCCGCCGAGAAAATGGCCGGGGCGTACACGGCGATGTCGGTCTCGCCCTACCTGTTCGGCAGGGTGCTGCAGGGCAAGTTCCCGGTGAACGTCAGCCTCTGGGGAGCGGTCGGCGGCTACGCGGGCTTCGCCCTCATGGCGCTCGCCGTTGCCTCGCTGTTCGGGAAGCGCGACCGGGGTCTGCGCATCGTCATCGCTTTGTGGATCGGCTTCAGCCTGGCGGACTCCGTGGGGGTGCCCATCATCCACCCGGCGGTGGCGTCGCTGCCCTTCATCACCCACATCGTGCTGTACCGGTACCTGCCGGCGACCTGGGAGCTCGGGCTCGTCATCCTCGCGGCCTTCGCGATCCGGGACCTCGCGACCAGCACCAGGGCCGAGTCGGTCAAGGCCGTCGCCACTGGCCTCCTCGTCACGACCGGGGTGCTGCTCATCGGGATGTCCGTCGGCTCGGGCGCGGTCGCGGCGTCGAAGGCGCTCACCCCCACCTCGTTCCACCTCTCCGAGCTGATCGTGGTCGTCGTCATCGCAGGGCTGCTGGTGGCGTCGCTCGTGCCGTCGAATCTGCGAGGGGCGATCGCGGGTGCGGTCGTCGTCGCAGAGGCCGCGGTGCTCTTCGCGATCCCGCTCGCGTCGTGGCCCTCGAACATTCGTGTCGACACGCGCGCACAGGCCTTCTTGGCGGCCGACGTGGGCAGCGACCGGATCTTCGGCTTCGGCGTGCCCTCGGCCAACTACGGGTCCCAGGTGGGCATCGGCCAGCTCGACGACGTCGACCTGCCCGTCCCCAAGTCGTTCGAGACCATCGCCTTGAAGCTCGACCCCTACGAGGACCCGACGGAGTTCAACGGGCTCCACCGGTCGATCCCCGGCGTCCCCAGCTCGGCAGCCCTCCTCTTCCAGAATCTCTCGCTCTACGAGCAGCTCGGCGTGCGCTTCATCGTGGCACCCGAGCGGATCCAGCTGTTTCGCGGGCGCCCCGGCGCGGCGCTTGTCTACGACGACGGCTTCCTCGAGGTCTGGCGGCTGGACACGTCGCACCCGATCGTCTCTGCGCCTGACTGCTCGGTCGTGGCCAAGACCCAGGACTCCTACGTGACGACGTGTGCGCACCAGTCGCTGCTGGTGCGCACCGAGCTGTACTTCCCTGGATGGAGCGCGACGGTCAACGGCGCGGCCGTGACCGTCAAGAACCGCGCGCTCATGCAGGCGATCCTCGTCCCGAAGGGCCGCTCGACCGTCGCGTTCACGTTCCTGCCCCCGGGGATCCCCGCCGCCGGCGTGGCTGCCCTCGTCGCCGTGCTCTCGCTGCTCGTGCCCTGGGAGCTGCTCGCCGTCCGGCTTCGTCGACGTCGCGAGGCAGCGGCGCGGCTCGCCGGCCTCGAAGCGATCGCCGCGCAGCTCTGGATCGACGCGGGGCACGACGCCGACGACGAACGTCCCCCCGAGCCGTCAACCGGCGTGATGGTCGTGCAGGGCAGGGACGATCACGACGAGGAGATGCCGACGTCGGCGGTTCCCGTGCTGACCGATGAGTCGCCGGCAGCCGCGCCGACCTCAGCGGTGCCAGTGGTCGAGCACTCGACCCCGGCGACGCCGGACCCGCCAACCATCGCGGTGCCCCGGAGCACCTCGGGGGCGGGCACCGAGACCGAGTAGCGGCCCGGAGCACTGCCACCGTCTCGGCACGTCCTCAGGTCCCCTCGTCGGCGTCGAGGTACCGCTTGAAGCCGACGTGTGAGGCGACGAAGCCGTTCGCCTCGTAGAAGCGGTGCGCGTCGGCGCGCTCCGCGTGGCTCGTGAGCTGCACCCGATAGCAGCCGCGCGCAGCCGCCCACGCGACGGCTGCCTCGACCAGCCGTGCGCCGATCCCCTCGCCGCGACGAGTGCCGGCGACGTGCACGCTCTCGATCTCGGTGACGCGCCCGCCCTGGTGCTGGAGGTGCGCGAGATCGAGCAGCTGGCACACGCCGACGACGTCGGTGCCGTCGTCCGCCACGAGCACCTCGCCGCCCTCCTCGCGGATCCGGGCGATCGCCACCGCGTAGCGCTCGGGCGATGTGGGGTCCTCGGCACCGGGGTCCCGCGAGCCACCCACGAGCAGCGCGGCGATCGACCCGGCGTCCGCCTCGGTCGCCGGGCGCACCTCAACGTTCGGCGGCATCCCGGTCCGCGCCGGTCAGTCGGGAGCAATGGGCACACCCCTTGTGGCGAAGCGTGCCCGCGGCTCGGGCTACTTGGTCGTCACCACGACGGAGTGCGCCGCTTTGTCGTGCCAGGCCTGCCGCCTCGGGTCCCACAGCGGCGACAGGTAGTCGATGACAAGCGGGATGAAGCACACGATGTCAAGCCCGAGGATGACGAGCCAGCGCAGCGCGGCGCGTCCGTAGCCGAGGGGCGCGCGCCCGGTCTCGTCGCGCGTCGCGATGCCCATCGCCATCTTGCCGAGCGTCTGGCCCTTCTCGCCACCGTTGAAGTACACGTAGTACCCGAACCACGCCACGGCGAGGATCACGTACCCCAGGAGAATCACGCCGAACGAGGTCGATGTCGTTGTGTAGAACCCGTTGTTGGTCGTTGTCGTGGCGATCGCTCGCAGGATGAAGTAGATGATCAACCACGGAATGCCGATGACGAATCCGTCGATGATGGCCGCGACCGCGCGCTGCCACCACTCCGCGAGCGGCACCCCGGTGGCCGGGTCCGCGAACTTGGCCGCCCCGTAGGCGCCGGCCGGCGGCGGGGGCATCTGGTACTGCCCCGCAGGCGTCGAGAACTGTCCAGGTGGCGTCCCGAACTGGCCGGGAGGCGGCGGAGGCGGCGGCGGCGTGCCGGCTGCGGCGCCTGCGCCGGGGGCAGCGGCCACAGGGCTCCCACACGAGCCGCAGAAGGTGTCGGACTCGGCGACCTCAGCTCCGCACTGCGCACACTTCATGTTCGCCCCCCAGGTCGATACGCCGTCAGGCTACGCCACCTGACCCAGACCGCACGGGACCGGCGCGATGCGCCGGGCACGCGGTCTGTGACCGTCAGGGTCCCCGCACGTAGAGCACGGCGTAGGCGTGGAGCCCGATGATCACCGTGCGTCGCGACGGCGGGGCCGGATGCCAGCCATCGTGCTGCAAGAGGCCAGTCATGTAGGTCGCGACCGGCGTCGAAGCCCGGGACGTTCCCGCCCCCACGTCGAACGTGCCGTAGGTGTATCCGACGTACCAGATTCGTCGAGCCCGCTGCTGTGCCGCGGTGAACTCCGGCAGCGGGATGCCGTAGTGCGACGCGATGAACACCGTGGGCGTCGTCGAGACGGGGCGGAATCCCTGGGGCCACACAGGTGAGCCGCCGACCTGGAACCCGCACGTGGAGAGCTCGTAGTAGCACCAGCCGAACGAGTTGAAGGTGTCGACGAAGACGATGTCCCCAGGGCGCTCGAGCGCCGGCAGCCGGGCCTCGACGCCGCGGAGCGAGACGGTCGGGTACACGGCCTCGTGCGTGAGACCGAAGAACGTAACGGCGCCCAGCGCGACCGCGCCTGCGCCCGACCACGCCACGCGGGTGCGCAGCATCCGCGGCACGGCCCGCGCGACGTGTGGCATCGCGGCGATCGCCATGGTGGCGAGGCAGACGAGGAACGCCGGGTAGAGCACCTCGTCGGTCCGGCCGTCACCGAGCGGCACGCGGTCGGCGAACGCGAGCACGACCGCGACGAGCAGCGTGAGAGCAGACGGGAGCGCGGCTGTTGACCATCGCTTGCGCGCCGCGATGACGATCGGTCCAGCAATCGCGACGCCCAGGAGGACGGCGCCGAGGAGGGCGACCGTGACGGCGTGGAGACCACGCTTCGTGTTGAAGAACGAGCTCGGGACGGGGTAGGCGAAGACCGCGTGCACGAAACCGCCGAAGATCATCGAGACGGTTCGCTCGGCGAGTGAGAAGGAGCGGTAGTCGACGAGGAAGCCGCGCCGTCGCCAGTTGAAGGAGAGCACGCCGGGAAGGTGACGCAGGAAGACCACCCACACGAGCGCGCAGCCCGCCGCCACGGCTCCCAGTGGCCCCGCCACTCGCGCGCGCGACTCGGCCCGGGTGGCGAACCAGGCAAGCACCGCGAGCCAGATGCCCGCGATCACCGGCGCGGGGCCAGCCGACATCGCGAACGCCACGACCGAGGCGGCGGCGAGCGCCCAGAGCCGGCTGGGCGAGGGCTCCTCGCGCACGCGCTCTGCGAGCGCGAGCAGCACACACGCAGAGAGGAGGTCGAAGGGATACTCCTTCACCCTCGTCGAGTACTGCACCGCGAGAGGCCCGGCGGCCAGGATCGCGGCGGCCCCGAGGGCACTCCACCGCGGCAGGTGCAGGCGGCGCAGCAGCGCCCAGGCCGCCGGTATCGCCGCGAGCCCGAGGACGTACGCGGGGAGCTGCGCGAACCACGTCGTCCCGGGATCGAGCCGGATCCATGAGCGGAGGGCCAGGCCGTAGCCGGGAGCGGTGAGCACCATGTGGATCGCAGCGGACAGGCCCGCTCTCGCCGGTGCCGCGGCCCACGCGTCGTCGAACCACAAGTCGCCCGACGTGAAGCCGCGCGCGCGAATGACCCCGCCGAGGACCACCAGCGCCGCGAGCAGGACGATCTCGAGCGGGCTGACGCGCGAGACCGAGCGCGAGTGCGGGTCGTGCTGCGAGTCGTGGCCAGCTGGAACGGGCACCGTGCGTGCCTCTTGGGACGTCATCGGTGCCAAGTGTCAGACGCTGGACGGCGTCGGCAGTGACAGCGCCGCGAACGCCTCGTCGGCGGACCTCGATCCGGGGACGGCGTGCGATCGGGCAGCCGAGTTCGCGACGTCTTGGAGAAAGGCATTCACCGGGGTCGGGAAGCCCGTCAGCCGACCGAGCAGGACGATCTCCCCGGTGAGGTAGTCGGTCTCGACCACGCCCGCCGATCTCGTCAGGCTCTGCCAGGTCGATCCGCCCGACCGCGCTCGATCACCGATCGGCTTCGGCGTGAGCAGCTCGCCTCGTCGGGCGGCATCCTCGTCGGTGTCCACAAAGGCGACGCCTGCAGCCTGGAGGCACTCGACGCCCTCTCGTCGCGCCGCCGCGGCGAGCTCGCGAGCCCCTGCGTCTCGGCGGTAGACGGCCTCGACCGCGTTGCCGAGGTTCATGAGCAATTTCCCCCACTTCCACCTGGCGATGTCCTCGCGGGGCTCTGACGCGAACGTCGACGATGCGAGGGCCGCGGCGATCGCCACGGCGGTGTCGTCCAATCCCGAGGGCCATGGGCCGAGATCCATGATCCCGGTCACCGGCGACGAGCTCGCCTGGACGATCCCTGGGTCGAGGTGCGTCGCGGGGCACATCACGCACATGCCGTAGACGCGCTCAAAGCGACGCAACGCGGATCGCTCGTTGTCGACCCCGTTCTGCGCACAGACGATCGGCGTCGAACTCGGGGCAACTGCCGCCAACGCGCCGAGCGCTCGCACGGTGTCCTGGCTCTTCATGCCCAGCACCACGACGTCATCGTCGCGGAACGTGACCTCGTCGGGTCCGCCGACGGCCTCGACCGCGAGCGTGACGCGGTCGTCGGGGGACTCGAGGGTGAGGCCATGGGCCCTGATGGCGTCGAGGTGCGGGCCCCTCGCGATCAGCACGACGTCGTGGCCGTGCTCGACGAGCCGACCTCCGAGCACGCCACCAATGGCCCCTGCGCCGTAGACCACAAATCGCACGGCACGATCCTCCCACGCGACGTGACCATCATCGCCAGCCGCGCCCGGCGTCAGACTCGGAGTCGGTGTCGTGCGCTTCGGTAGGGTCGGCGGTGCCGCGCCGAGGGGAGGTTGCATGAAGGTCGAGCTCACCGTCGGGGACTTTCTCAACCGTGCCGCCTTCGCGATGCCAGAACGCGTCGCCATCGTCGACGAGCCCGACGGGCCCGGCTCGCTCGGCGAGGTCACGTACGCCGAGATGCACGCCCGCGCCATGTCGCTCGCGTGCAGGCTGGACGACCTCGGCGTCGCGCACGGGGCTCGAGTCGCCATCGTGAGCCCGAACTCGGCTCGGTTCCTGATCGCCTTCTTCGGCGTGAGCGGGTACGGGCGCGTGCTCGTGCCGATCAACTTCCGCCTCAACGAGGCCGAGATCGCCTACATCCTCGAGCACTCGGGTGCCGAGGTCCTCCTCTATGACCCCGAGCTCGACGGCGTCGTGAAGGACATCGGCGGCGCGCGCTCGGTGCGGCTCGACGGCATCGACGACGCCGCGCTCTTCGCCGTCCTCGCGGGACCGTCGGCACCTCACCCGTGGGATCGCGACGAGGACGCCAGCTGCTCGATCAACTACACCTCCGGTACGACCGCGAACCCAAAGGGCGTCCAGCTCACGCATCGGAACTGCTGGCTCAACGCGGTGAGCTTCGGGTGGCACCTCCAGGTGAGCGATCGCGACGTGCTCTTGCACACACTGCCCATGTTCCACGCGAACGGCTGGGGTATGCCGTACGCCGCGACCGCCATGGGCGCGCGCCACGTCGTCCTGCGCAAGGTCGACGGCGAGGAGATCCTGACGCGGGTCGAGCGCGAGGGTGTCACGCTCATGTGCGGCGCGCCCGCCGTCGTGGCCATGATCCTGGACGCCGCGGCGAAGCGCGCCGCCGAGGGCACCTCGGTGCCCGGGCGCGGCGAGGTGCGGATCGTCGTGGCCGGCGCGCCGCCGCCGCGCCGAGTGATCGAGCGCGTCCACGACGAGCTCGGGTGGGAGTTCGTCCAGATCTACGGGCTGACGGAGACCTCGCCGCTGCTCACGATCAATCGCGCGCCGCGCGAGTGGGATGGCCTCGGCTCCAAGGAGCGTGCCGCGCTGCTTGGACGCGCCGGGGTGCCCGCGGTGGGCGTCGAGCTCGCGATCGACGTGGACGGGGAGATCCTCGCTCGCTCGAACCACGTCTTCGAGAGCTACTGGAACCAGCCTGAAGAGACGCGCAGGGCCCTCGAAGGCGGCTGGTTCCACACGGGCGACGGCGGCCTCCTCGATGGCCCCTACGCCGTGATCACCGATCGGCGCAAGGACGTCATCATCACCGGCGGCGAGAACGTCAGCTCGATCGAGGTGGAGGACTGCCTGTTCCAGCACCCCGCCGTGGCCGAGGCTGCCGTCATCGGCGTGCCTGACGAGAAGTGGGGCGAGTCAGTGAAGGCGCTCGTCGTCCTTCGCCCCGGTCACGAGGCAACCGAAGCCGAGCTGATCGAGCACTGCCGGACCACGCTCGCGCACTTCAAGGCGCCTCGGACCATCGAGTTCCGCGCTGAGCTCGCACGGACCGCGACGGGAAAGCTCCAGAAGTTCAAGCTTCGCGAGCCCTACTGGGAGGGCCGCGAGCGCGCCATCAACTGAGGTCGCGTCGTTGAGTCGCCCGATTCCCAGAAAGTTGACGGGGTCCCCCAAGAAGTAGCCATTGACGCGAACCATTCCGGTGCCGCAGGAGTCATAGAGGGTGGCGCTCAATTTTCGCCGAGCACAGGGGACTGGGACGCATGTCGCACACACCTGAGGTCGACGCACTGGCGGTGTGGCTCGACGAGGGATACCCGACGGCGTACCGGACCGCGTGCCTGATCCTCGGCAACCCGTCCGACGCCGAGGAGGCAGTGCAAGAGGCGTACCTGCGCGCGTGGCGATTCCGAGCCTCGCTTTCCTCGGGATCCGACGTTCGCCGCTGGCTCTACCGAGTCGTCGTCAACACCTGCAACTCGAAGCTGCGCACCGAGATCCCGCACCGTGACCGCCGCGCCCCCGACACCGAGCTCGAGGGCGTCTCGTCGCCAGCAGATGCCGCCCGCGACGTCGAGCGCGACTACGACGTCGTCAGCGCGCTCGGCGACCTGCCCACCCACCTGCGCGTCGTCGTCGTGCTCAAGTACTTTGCTGACCTGAGCGAGCGCGAGATCGCCACCGCCATCGGTCGCCCACAGGGCACCGTCAAGTCCCGCCTCCACGAGGCTCGCCGGCAGCTCGCCAAACATCGCTCGGTGCGGCCCGCCGCGCCGAACACCCACTCGGAGGTTCTGCAATGAGCACCCTGCACGATGATGCGCTGCGCGAAGCCCTCAAAGACGCGGCGCGCAAGTACCCGGTGCCCCCTGGTGGGACCGAGCGGATCCTGGTGGCAGCCAGTGCCGCGACGCAGCGTCCCGATCCAGCTGGCGGCGGCGAAGCACGCCGATGGAACCGTCGACGACTCGCCCTCGTGGCCGCGGTCGCGATCGTGCTCGCGGTGCTCGCCGGATCGCTGTCCCTCGCGGGTCTCGGCTTGCATGCCGGCCACAACGCGGCGACATTCGCCGCCAACACGGCAGGCCAGAGGTCCGAAGCGGTCACGAGCGCAGGGGCTGCCGCGCCCGGCCTCAACCAGATTTCCAATGGCTTGAGTATCCAATCGCGGAGTAGCTCGGGTACGCAACCGGGGAGTAAGCCGTCGAACCCCCAGGTCCCAATGGCCGACCAGACCAAGGTGGTGTCGGTGGGAACGGTCTCCCTCAGCGTCTCGGTGGGCAACTTCAATCGTGTCCTCGCCAAGCTCTCGGCGCTCGCGACAAGTGTGGATGGGTACATCTCGAGCTCGAAGGTGACCGCCGGCGCTCAAGCCGGAGCCGGCGACTCCTCAGGCGTGATCGAGTTGCGTATCCCGCAGAAGAAGTTCGACACGGTCGTGGCGAAGGCAGAGCACCTCGGCCGCGTCGTGTCGGCCGTGACGAACTCAACGGACGTGACAAGTGAGTACGTGGACTACGAGTCTCGGATCGGCGCGCTCGACGCAAGCCGGGCCCAGTACCTCGCGATCTTGGCCAAGGCGAGCTCGATCGGTGACATCCTCGCGATCCAGGCGCAGGTGAACGTGATCGAGAGCGAGATCGAGCAGCTCGAGGGTCAGCGCAACCTCCTCGTCAATCAGGCCGCGTACGGGACGCTCACGATCGCCATCAATCAGGGCGCCGCGGCGCCGAGCCACCCGTCCGGCGTGCACCGGGCGTGGAACCAGAGCATCTCGGGCTTCGTCAGTGGCGTTGAGTGGCTCATTCGCGCCGCGGGACCCGCGCTCTTCGCCCTCTTGTGCCTCGCCGCACTCCTCCTGCTCGGTCGGCTCAGCTGGCGGGCGAGCCAGCGCCGTCTCATCTGAGAGCGGCACGATCCCCAGTGATGCCTTGCATCGGGCTCGATCGTGTGCGAGACGGCCCACGAGGCACACGTCGCTCGAGCGCGATTCGCTGGCTCGATGTACCGTGTTGGTGACGCGCCCAGACTCCGGTTCTTAACGAGGTCGCAACATGCTGCTTACATGCCGTTCACAGCAGGACTGCACACTGAAGTCGTCCCCTAGTTGCGGGATGTCATAAATGACGGGGCAGGCTTGCGGCATCCGAGACCTGCAGAGTGAGATTGGAGCAGCATGTTGAGTCTCTTCAACCCCTACGAGCAGTTCTCCATCTATCCCCGAGATGACTACGGCGACCACGGCGGCCTCCTCAGCCATGAAGTTGCACACGCACCCCTTGAAGGGGGCAATGCAGAAGAAACGGCGCGCCGTAACCACCCGAGCGCTCAGCCCGTCGACGAGGCCAAGAAGCGGCGAAACGAGTTTCGGGAGCAGCTCGCGAGTTAGCTGTCGAGAGAGTGCTGGCGCGCGCTCGCCTACACGATCGATCGCTCCGTGCCAGCGCGAGCTGGGCCCAGTTGGCTGACACCCTGTTCGCCGGCGCACCCGGCCAGTTCCTCTTAAGGCACCCCGTGCCGCCTCCACCGCGGCGGGGTGTCCCTGACGGCGGACACGGCCCGGTGGATGACGGTTGCGTGCCCTCTGCGGTGGACCTTCAATGTCATAGCCCGACGTGCTCATCGTTGCTTAGTACCCGCGTCTGCGAGCGCGGCGTTGGCGACGGCCAGCTTGCTCGCACAGCGATCGGGCATCGTCCGCCAGTAGTACGGAAGCGCCACCATCGCGATTGACAGCGCCCAGGCTCGAGCACGCAGCCATGACGACTCGTCCACATCGGCTGCCTCGCGAAACACCTCCCGCGCAGCGTGGTCGAGGACCTCCCAGGCAACGATCAGGTCGATCGTCGGGTCGCCAACCCCCAACCCACCGAAGTCGAGAATCGCGCCAAGCCGACCGTCGCGCACCAAGAGTGTCGTCGGCCAGCCGGGAATCGGCGGACACACAACCCGGCGGAAGTCTGCCCGCGATCCTCACCTTGGCAAATCACCTTGGGAGGTGCTGTGGTCAGGACAACACTCGAGATTCACCGCTCAGCATCGTTTGTGGTCCTCTTGGGTCGTTTCAGAAGCGCCGAAGGTTGCGCCGAAGGTTGCGCCGTAGTGGCACGAACGTGGCACGAACGTGGCACGAAGCAACCCTCCGGAGCCTGCCGACAGTCCGACGTCGCTGAGCCTACGATGCGCGTGCCAACGAGCATCGGAGCCCTCCCATGTCCCGTCCCCGTTCTCGCTCCCTGAGAGTCGCTGTCGCGTCGTCCTTGGTCGCGGCCGCGGCGCTGCTGGTCGGGGTCCCCGCCGGGGCAGAACCTGGGTTCGCCCAGGTCCAGGCCATGCCAAAGACGATCGGTACGTCCCACGTCAACGGCTACAACGCCATCTCGTGCCCGACGACCACCGAGTGCACGGCCGTCGGACCCTATGACTCGACCGACCTGCCGACCGTCGTCACCGAGACCTCCGGGGCGTGGGGCATGCCAAGCGAGCTCGCGCCGCCGTTCGGTGCGGTCACCTCAGGCAGGACGCCGGTACTCCTCTCCGTCTCCTGTCCTGCCGCCGGTGCGTGCGAGGCCGTGGGCATCTACGCCGTGTCGACCGGCGCGGCGCTCCCCATGCTGTTCACCGAGACGTCGGGAACGTGGAGCTCGGCCGAGACGTTGCCCGCCCCGTCCAACGTCGAGACCGGCAACTCCGAGGTAGTCGAGCCGACCGCCGTCGACTGTCCGAGCACCGGCAACTGCGTGGTCGTGGGCGCCTACCGCGGCACCGATGGCAACGTCCACGAGTTCGCCGACAGCCAGATCTCGGGCAGCGCGTACACCCCAGTCCAGCTGCCCGACGTAGCCGGCAACTCCTCGAGCACGCTCGCCGTCGTGTCGTCGCTCACGTGCAGCGACACGTCGGACTGCACCGGCATCGGCGAGGACATCAACGCGTCGACGTTCACCATCGGAACCGCGGTGTGGACCGAGACGAGCGGCACCTGGGCCAGCCCGACCACAGTGCCCACCACCGTGGGCGGTACTGCGTTCTTCGTCGGCGCCTCGGTCGCGTGCCCCGACGCCACCACCTGCATCGCGGTTGGGAGCGAGCTCAGCCTCAGCTTCTCTGGTGAGTCAGACCTCGCCGCCTATGCCGTCGAGACGTCTGGCGTGTGGTCGAGAGCCATCGCGATGCGCGTCCCCTCGCTCTACCCGCTCGCCGTTAGTGGCGAGCTGACCGGCATCTCGTGCGACACCGCCACGCTCTGCGAGGCGGTGGGTACGTTTGCGGGGGCGACGAATTCAGCTTTCGTGTCGGCCGGCGCCGCCACGTGGTCCAACGGGACCTGGAGCTCCTTCGGCTATGTGCACCACGTGCTCGCGGGCGGCCACTCGGCCACCGACGCGTCGTTCCTCGCCGTGTCCTGCCCCTCAACAAACCAGTGCACGGGCGTGGGCGTCTCGGGTGACTCGACGCGCAAGCATCCGAGCAACGTGGTCGACGCGTTCTCGGCGAGCCTCGTCCCGGTGCGTGCGGTCACGATGCCCCAGGCGCCCGTCGGGGTCACCGGCCACGGCATCGCTGGTGGTGTACAGGCGGAGTGGCAGCCGCCCGTCAACGACGGCGGCGCGCCGGTGCACTCCTTCACGGCCAGGGCAGAGCCCGGCGGAACCACGTGCACGACGACCCGGGACACCTGCGCGCTGCACGGACTGCGCAACGGCCACCGCTACCGCGTGATCGTGAGCGACCGCACGTCCTACGGCGGGTCACACGCGACCGTGGGACAACCGGTGCTGGCTGGCACCGCGCCCGCCGAGCCGAGGGGGCTCGGGATTGAGCTCCGCGGGAACCGCCTCGTCATCTCGTGGCGCCCTTCCTCCTCGCCACGCGGCGAGCCGGTCCACTACACCGTGCGCATCCACGGACCGCGCAACTTCGCTCGCGTCGTCGCGACGCGCGGTCATCGCGTCTCGGTCCCGGTGCCGACGACCGGCACGTACACGCTCACGGTCACCGCGACGAACGAGAGCGGCACCTCCAGGGCCGCGAAGGCGAGCTTCACGCCGATCATCCCCTTGCCCGCCACGGTCGTGCTCGCGTAGCGAACGGGCCCCGCGGGAACGAATCGGCGTCGCGCTTCGTTCTGAACGTGGCGGGCGCCGCGTGGCACCGACGCCCACTCGGTACCTGGCCTGCCAGCGGTTCGACGGCCGTCTTCTGGTGCTCCCCGCGACGCCCTGGAACCGGCCATGGTCCCAACGGTCGCACGACGTGCAGCGACGTGGCACGACGGCCCAAGATGCGCGTAGAGGGCTCGTGGTCTGACGGTTCTCTCTCGTCCGGCGGTGAAGAGATGAGTGCCGTCGTCCAGGTCTAAGGACCCACTCCTTGACCCGAACCGTCTCCGGCGTTCCCCTCGACGCGGTGCAGCCACAGCCAGAAGGCCGGGTATCGAATAAGGGGATCCGCCACGGTTCGGGTGGATCCGAACAATCCAGCCGCACCCCAACACCCACGAGATGTTCGAGCCCGCATGGTCGGCCCGCACAGCCGACGAAGATCCCGGTGCCCATTCACGAACGAGTTCACGTAGTACGTCCCTCTCCTCCGTCCTGACGCGGGTACCTGGCAGAACTCATCGAATACTGTGCGGCAGTGCCCGCCGCTCCGGAACTGCCTCCGCCGAAGGACTTCGCCGCAGATCCGCACCGTGTATCCGCCGCGTATCGACCAGTGGAAGCAGTGCCCTACTTCGCAGAGGACGAGGGCTGGATGGCATGGCGCCACCACGACGTGGCAGCGGCCGCCTGGAGTGACCACAGTGAAGGCAACACTTCGGACAAAGGGTGCCATGCCATATTTTGAGAGCGAGTCGACGTCGATCTATTTCGAAGAGCATGGGAGCGGCTTCCCCTTGCTCCTCCTCGCACCGGGCGCGATGAACTCAACGGTCGAGATGTGGGCCAATGCAACCATCAACCCCTTGGCGCTCTACGAGGACGCGTTCCGGATGATCGCCATGGACCAGCGAAACGCGGGGCGATCGAACGGGCCCCTCGATGCCACGGATCCCTGGGGTGCGTACGCGGAGGACCAGCTCGCACTTCTCGACCATCTTCATATCGACCAGTTCCATGTCATGGGCTGCTGCATCGGCGGGTCGTTCGCACTCAAGCTCATCGAGCGCACGCCCGAGCGAGTCGTCGCAGCCGTGTTGGAGCAGCCGGTTGGGATCGCGGGCGGGAACGGACCCCTGTATGAAGAAATGTGGCGCTCCTGGGGGGCTCAACTCGCTGACCGGCAAGACCTCAGCGCAGCAGCAATCGAGGAATTTGGCATCAAGATGTGGCAGAACGAGTTTGTGGTGAGCGTCTCTCGTGAATTCGTGCGGTCGTGCCCATCGCCTCTGCTCGTGCTCCCTGGCACCGATCAATACCACCCGGCAGCGATGGGCCGCGAGATCGCGGCGCTCGCCCCAGACGGCCAGATTCTTGAGCCCTGGAATGACTCCCAACAAAGCATTCAGCAAGCCGTTGTGGCTGTTCGTCACTTCCTCGAATCGCATACACCTACAGCGATGCCGCATGACCCCCGTGGCGCACTCAATCAAGCGCTGAGCGAGATCATCGACGAGGTCCAGGACTTGAAGCAGGCTCGCTGGCAAGTCGCCCCGAGCGATCTGCTCCGCCCGGCGCTCGATGACCTCTTCGAGGACCTCAAGAACTGGGCTCGGCTCCTCGTCGAGCTAGACGAGGCGCAGGGTGTCTCACCGCTGACCACAATGCCGAGTGTGGCTGGCAGGACGCCGCCGAACGTCTGGCCCGGTGCCGTGACTGCTGACGACGTCCGTCGCACCGTGCGAGAGCACCTCGACAGACTCGATCAGCACGTCTTGGCCGCTCTGGCAGAACAGACCGACGGCCCAGCCCGCGCGGCGCTCGCTGACGTGGAGCGCGGGCTAGCAGCCCACAGGCGACTCAGAGATTTGTAACGCTCCAAATCTGAGTGCGGACGAAAGTGATGGAATCAGTTTGAAGCTGTCTGCCCAGTGATCCTCAATGAGACGCGAGACGGTGAGGCCGGTGTGACCAGATGTCGTGAACTGCACAAGGACTCCTTGGTGCTCATGAGAAAACGGCCACTTCGGAAACGAGCGGAGTGTGGCGCTAGCAAGAGCAAGCACCAGACGCTACGTGGGACGGATTGCGTCCCACCCACCCCGCAGCGATCGGGGGCACGCTGGTGCAGTGGTGCGACGGATGGACTCTCAGTCGCCCCGTCGGAGATCTCCGAGGCCAAGCACACGGCCGTCGTCGTGAAACCAGGTGGCTCCCCCTTTGGGCGGCGCACTGAGCAGAGGCAGCCCTTCAAGCAAGTTCAAGAGCAGTGGAACCACGTCCTCAGATACCTGGGTCCGGAACTGAACGTGCGCGTTGCCGCACCCGCGTATTCCGCAGGTGCAGAGAAGGATCTCAGATAGACCGATGGGCCGCCCACTGTCGTCTGTCACTACCGCGACCCCTACCTCGTCACTTGGATCGCCGAGCCACAGCGATATCCAGGACTCCGGCAAGTCCGGTCTTAGGAGTGCCATGACACCGCGAGTCATCGAAACT
Organism: Acidimicrobiaceae bacterium; assembly: GCA_003162395.1. GTDB lineage: Bacteria > Actinomycetota > Acidimicrobiia > Acidimicrobiales > RAAP-2 > Palsa-459. Next base: position 39,289 of record PMON01000063.1, on the reverse strand, counting down.
GCTGCCGCCAGCTGCCCAAACTCGGTCGCACATTCCCTTGCGGAATAGCTCCAACCGTCTCCCACGACGATCGAGGTCGCGTCGTCAAAGTGCACGCCACCACTCTGCCGGTCTGGCGAGCCGCTTGGGTGAGATCCATCACGACGGGCCTCCAGCCCAGGCGGGCACACACGACCTCCACCCGGCGGTCCGGGGCACCCTCGGCGTCGGGTATCCTTACAGGCACGACCATTGTAAGGAGTGCAGATGGACGTTACGGCAAGAGTCACCTCGAAGGGCCAGGTCACCCTTCCCAAGGCAGTCCGAGACGCATTGGGCATCAGCCAAGGTGACGCGGTCCTCTTTCGAGTTGAGGGTGATCACGCGGTCCTGGCCAGGACCCCCGAGTTCCTAGGGCTCGCGGGCACCATCAAGGTCCCGGCCGCGAAGCGGAACGTGGCTTGGAACGACGTCCTGAAGCGCACACGCGCAGCTCGTGCACCGAAGCACAGGTGAGCGCGTTCGTCGACACGAACGTGTTGATTCGCCATCTGACGGGCGAGCCGCCGGAGATGGCGACGCGTGCGACCCAATTCCTCATCAGCGAGGACGAGCTGTTGGTCGTGGACCTCGTCATTGCTGAGACGGTCTACGTCCTCGAGTCCTTCTACGAGGCGCCTCGCCCGGCCATTGCCCTTGCGATCCGATCGCTATTGGCCATGGAATCGGTGGTCGTTGTCGACGCCCCCCTTTTGCTTAGGGCGATCGACGTCTACGAGAACGACAGAATCGACTTCGCCGAGGCATATCTCGTTGCGTGCGCCGAGACAACGGGTACCGCGAGGGTTGCCTCGTTCGATAGGTCGATCGACCGAGTCGCGTCGGTCGAGCGCATCGAGCCATAGGTCGGTTCAGCCTCGGACTTGGCGTGCCCACGTCCCGGCAGATCAGGGATGCTCTGAGTCGGTCCTCGAGGTGCGGTAGTGGAGGAAGACGACACCACTGCGAAAGCGGCGCTCGCCGAGAAGTTCAAGCTCGAGACGGACGTCGTTGGGCAGCGATGGCTTGCCACCCCCCAGGACGATGGGCGTCACGAAGAGCTGGCACTCGTCGACAAGACCAGCTCTGAAAGCCTGCGCTGCCAGGTTGGGGCCGGCCACCGTGATGTCTCGTTCCAGGGTGGACTTCATCCCTTGGATCACTCCCGGGTCGAACTCGCGCACTATTCGGGTTCTTGCGCTCGACACTGCTTCCAGCGACTTGGAGTACACGATCTTGTCGGCTGCCTTCCACATCTCTGTGAAGTCCCGAACACAGGGCGGCTCGTCGGCAAGATCTTGCACGGTCTCCCAGAAGAGCATCGTCTCGTACATCCGGCGCCCGTAGAGGTAGGTGCCAGCCGAACGCTCCAGGTCATTGACGAAGCTGGAGACCTGCTCGTCAGGCGCCCCCCAGTCGAACCTGCCAACCTTGTCCTCTGTGTACCCGTCGAGTGACGTGATCGTTGCGTAGATCAGCTTGGCCATGATGATCACCTCCGGGGGCTCGGACTTCGTCCCAAAGTAGTGGGCGGTAAGACTGGCCCAGTTGCCCGGTTCACCTATCTCCGAGAGCGATGTCACCCAGACCTGCAGTAGCCGAATTGCCCAGGTGCGCTCGGAGGAAGGCGACGGTTCGATCCCATGCGATCCTTGCCTGCTCCGAGTCGAAGGTCCCTAGGAGGTCCTCTTCGTTCAAGAATGCGTGGCCGGCGGGATAGTGCTCGATCTCCGGCTTCCTGCCGGTGTCCGCTGAGATCTTGTCGTTGAGCTCTTCGGCCAGGGTTGGCGGGTAGATCGCGTCGCCGTCGCTGATGTGGATAAGCACGGGCGCCTGGAGCCCCGCGTAGTCGTCAGGCATGAATCCGACCGGGTAGAAAGCCACCGCCGCTGCGATCTTGCCGCCCTCTTGGACCGCGAGTTGTAAGGCGAACGAGCCGCCCATGCAGAATCCGACGACTCCTAGTGTCTCGCCGACCACCTCGTCCCGCGAGAGCAGATAATCGAGCGACCCGCGAAGGTCACGGGCGGCCCGGTCGACGGGTAGCTCCAGCAAGAGCTGCAACGCTTCCCCTTCGTCGTGGGTGGTTGCTCCGCCGTAGAGGTCGGGGGCTAGGGCGACAAATCCCTCGACTGCGAGCCGGTCCGCCATGGCGGCCATGTGGGTCGTCAGCCCCCACCACTCCTGGATCACGATCACCCCGGGTCCGCTGCCTGACACTGGCAACGCGAAGTAGCCGAAAGCCTCGTCTCCGTTGCTGGCGAAGGTGACGTTCTGGACGGAGTTTGAGTGCTCAGACATATTCCGTTCCGAACCGGCAGGCGATGACCAATTCCGCAGCGCCTGGCTAGTGCCTGTCGTTGCGAATATCTTCGAAGGAGTCGACCCGAGCCGACCTGACACCACGATCGAGATTCACACCGGCGACAGCCCGATGATCATCGTTTCGACCGGAGGTCGGGTGCAGATTCAACCAGGATCCGCCGACTGCCCCGATCTCGTCATCTCTGGACCACCAGAGGGAGTCATCGGACTCCTCGTCGGTGCGTTCGATAAAGCCGCTGCATCTGAACGCGGAGTCTTGGTCCACGGAGACATTCGGCGCCTCGCCCGGCTCAATGGAAACAGCCGAAGACCTATCAATTCGTGATTCAGCGTGACGAAACGCCACCTTGGTGGTGATGTCCCGTCTGGCGTCGATATGGATCAGCGAACCGCGAGTCCGCCGTCAGCTCACGGTCACCGTCGCATGGCCGGCCGGGATCCCACCGACGAGGAGGCGCAAGGTCAGCGTCCCCTTCGCGATGGCCTTGACCTTGAACGTGACACGGCCTGCGGTGGTTACCGGTGCCGTGAAGGTGCGACCGTCACTGGTGCGGATCGACGCGATCGCCTTGGCGGGGCAGTGCGACACGACCACGGTGATCACGTGCGAGACCGACGCCGACGACGGCGCCGAGACGCGCGGCACGTAGAGCGTCACGGTGCTCGCCTTGCCCTTCGACGAGCCAACGAGGTGCCAGACGCCAGACCGGGGCTCGTGGCCGAGGGTCGCGCACTGCCCTGCCGCGTCAGCGACACAGCTGAGCGTTGCGGCGTGCGGCACCGTGATCTTCACCGTGCTGCCCGGAGCGGCGCCGATCGCGCCGACACGGAACATGGCTCCTCGCGCGACCACCTGCGGGTCGCCCCACACCGAGAGTCCGGCCGACGTCGCGGGGAACGCGCCGCGTGCTGCTGAGCGACCGCCCATGCCGTCGACGTTCGACGCACGAACGCTCACCGAGTACCAGGTGGTCGCCGAGAGCCCCGTGATCGAGCAACCGAGGACGGTCGAAGTGCACGACTTGCCGCCCGGCGACGCCGTCGCGGTGTAGCCCGTGATCGCGGTCCCGCCGTTGCTCGACGGCGCGTGCCACGTGACGCCGAGCGTCCCTGTGGCCGGATGCAGCGTGACCGCCCCCGGCGCGCCAGGCACGTCGGTGACCACGAGCGTGAAGGACTGGGTGGCCGCCGGGGCAACGCCGTTCGATGCGGTGATCGTGAACGGATAGGAGCCCGCGGAGCCGGGCCCGGGCGTCCCCGCCAGCGCCGCGGTCCCGTCCGAGTTGTCCTTGAAGGTGATCCCGGCCGGGAGGACCGCCCCGCCGTCCGAAAGGCTCGGGGAGACGGGGTAGCTCGAACCTGTGGTCACGGTGAAGGTTGCTGCGTGACCGACCTGCATCGACGTCGAGGCCGTGCTCGTGATGCTGGGCGGCTCGACGACCGCGTAGTGCACGGTCGACGTCGCGTTGAACGCGGAGACCTCGAAGCTGTGCACGCCGACGGTGCTGGTGTCAATGGGCTGGCCGTTGGGCACCGTTGCGCCAGAGCACCCGCCGTAGATCGGCTGGCACGTGTAGCTCGCGTCGACGATCTGGCCGAGGGCGTAGGCCGCCCCGTCGGTCGGCGAGGTGAACCCGATGAGCGGCGTGAACGTCACCGAGGGCGGCGTCGTCCACGCGTTGCGCCCGTCGCTGATGTCGCCGGTGACCTGCGAGGAGTAGAAGCTGGAGCCGGCCGCACCGCCGCCCCCGTCGCTCGCGTCGTGGTTGGGGGTCGGCTCGGTCTCGGTCTGGCCGCTCGCACCGCCGCCACCTCCGGTGTAGCCCCCGCCGCCACCGCCACCACCACCGCCCGGCGGGGAGTCACTGGGCACGCCGCCGGCACCGCCGCTCGTGCCCTGGCCGCTCGATCCGGCGACAGACCCGCCGAAGTCCTGGACGAAGCCGGTGCAGTCCGGCGCGTTCCCGCCGGCGCCACCCCCAGTTGCAAGGCCGCCCTGCGGCGGGGTCGTTGGCGGGGTCTCGCCACCGGCTGCGCCCGGCAGGACGGTGCCCGACGAGACGACGACGGGCGTCGTGTTGTCCGAGGCCGCGCCGGCGCCGGTGCTGTTGCCGCACGAGGTGCCGAAGTAGACGTTCAGTGCTGGCTCTCCGCCGCTCCCTCCGCCGCCGCCCGCAACCACGAGTCGCGAGCCGATCGACGTGCCGCCTCCTGGGCAGCTGACGGCGGCCGTCGAGCAGGTGCGCACGTCGCTCGCGCCGCCACCCGACCCGCCGTCGGTCCCTCCGGGCGCACCGCCGCCGAAGGAGGACACGCCACCGGTTGCACCGACCTCGGCGTAGAGGGTCTCGCCTGGGACGACGGGGAGCGCGACGACGAGGTCCATGCCCACGCCGGCGACGCCCGAGGGCGACCCGTTCCCGCCAACCGCCTCGACCTGCAGGAGCGTGATGCCCGCGGGCACGGTGTAGGACTGCTCTGCGCCGGTGTACGTGAGGGCGACCGATCCCGGGAAGGTGTCGGCGCCCGCGGGGCCGGCTGCCATCAGGCTCGCCGCGCACAGGACGGCGCCCAACCCGGACGTGACCCACAGGAGCGCGGTGGACGGCCCTCGGCGTGTGACCCGGCCGCTGGCGTGCGTGATCGATCCCATGGGTGGTCCCCTCGTCGGTGGTGGTGCTGCCGCACCATCATCGGCGACCGTCACGTGAGCGGCACAGGGCGCTGATCCACGATGTGCCGTGCCTGAGGACTCACGACGTCCCCGCACCGGGGCAGGGCCCCCACGCGGTCGTGCGACCACACGGAGGTGGACATGGCAGGTGACATCGAGGACCTAGGGCCTCTGAGCCCGCGTTCGGGCTCCCGGAGCGTCCTCAACCGCAGGCCGCAGGTTGCACTTGCCCCGGATCCAGTCCATCCACGTCATTTGATTCCCAAGGGATTCCCAAGACGGTCCGCCGTCGGACCAGCGAGCAACTGGACGCCTCCGCGCCGGAGTGCCCCCGCATTTTGCTCAGGGAAATCAAGTACGACGATACGGGACGCGCCGAGTGGGTGGCGATGTCAGCGTGTCCCCCTCCGGACTTCCGAGTTGCCGTTCAAGATCGGTGAAGGCGTCGACGATTTCAGAAGCTTCAAAGGCACGATTGCGCTTGCCGATCGTTACTTGATTCAGCACCTTCGCCGCAACCAGACGTCCGATTGCCTCGTTGGTCTGTTGAAAGCTTCGCCCGATCAATTCGGATGCTCCGCTGACCGTCACGATGGGTGCGCCTGGAAGTCCTCGAATGAGTCGAGCGGTGGCAGAGTCGGCGCGGATGCGGCCGACTCGTTCGCGCCAGGCCTCTTCGATTTCGCCGACGCGCTCCTCGTATGCGAAAGCATCGGTCACCGAACGTCTCGTTGCAGATGCGAATGTACCAATCCAAAGATTCAATCCGTCGTGCGCGGCCGGCGATGTCTCGTCTCCGCGGTGCCGCGTTGCCGTCAGCCCAGAGATGTAGTCATCGGCGCGCGTTGCGAGGATGAGAGAAATCGGAGGGAGCACCCGCTCTGCAAGACCGCGACGTCGCATAACGACGTGGATGAGTGCACGTCCGGTTCGACCGTTTCCATCCACGAACGGGTGGATGGTTTCGATCTGCGCGTGCGCGATTGCGGCTTGCGCAATCGTCGGCAACGAGTCGCTGTTGCAAAACGTGCAGAGATCGTCAAGCAGATCCTGCACCTCCTCATGAGGCGGCGGGATGTACGAAGCGGAGCAGGGGTTGAAGCTACTTCCGCCAATCCAGTTCTGCTCCTGTCGGATCCTGCCGCCGTAGCGCTCGTGACGTGTTCCCGCCAAGAGCCTCCTGTGGACCTCCAAGAGCCCGTCGACCGTGATTGTTTCGCGTGGCGCAAGTGTGTTGACGGCCCATGACATCGCTTCGATGTTTCCGAGCACTTCGTCAGCCGTCACGTCTCCCGATGCGTCTCCCAGGACGCGTGCCGCCTCTGCTCGGATCAATCGGCGTGGGCCGACTTCGAGTCCCTCGATCTTCGAGGATGCAACGCACTCTGCGCGAAGGAGCAGGCGGGCGAGGGCCTCTGTGTCAACCAGGGCTGACGCGGTGGAGTTGAGTCGGGCAATGGCTGCTTCGGCGTCAGCCACGTCGGCGGCGACGTCGCCGTTCAAGGTGAACCTGCGGCCCACGAGCGGGTCAGGGACGTACGCCTCGTATTCGCATAGCTGGCGGTCCCGTCGGGGCAAGCCTGAGCCGGGATCGGCTCGCCACTGACGCTTCACGACGCTGCTCATGGGTCCTCCTTATTCAGGGATAGTCTACAACCCAGAATAAGGAGTGGAGTCATTCAGGGATACCGACCCCAGGTAGGTCCGGCCGAGGGGACGGGGTCCGTCCTTCCTGGCACCGAGAGGTGCAGCCATTGCCGGAGTCCGGGTAGCGAACGTTGGGATCCCGCCACGGTTCGCGTGGATTCGAAGAATCTTGAGTTTGGTGTCGATGTGGTGCTGGTCGTTCGTGGACATGGTGAGCAGCGCAGAGGGCATCGCCGCCATGAAGGAAACCACCCCATGTCCACCGCTACCACCTCTCCCGACGTCACCGTCGAGCACGCTCCCTCCCGGCTGACCGGCACGCTGCCGCGGGCCACCGCCTCGGTCGGTGTCGTGGCCGCCGCGGTCACGACTGCCGGTGCGGCTGTCCTGCGGGCCGCCGGAGTCCCGCTGGCCGTGCACGACAACATCCCACTCGCCGGCTTCGCCCAGATCACCTTCATCGGGGCGGTCATCGGCGGGGTGCTCCTTCTGATCCGGTGCAGCGCCGCCCCACGTCGCCAGTTCGTCCGAATCGCCACCGGGATCACTGCGCTCTCTTGTATTGCCCCGGCTGCGTTCGCGGACGCGACTGTAAGCAAGTGCGCCCACACCGCGGAGGCACGATGACAGTCGAGGGTGGACGACTGGCCTCCTCTGAACCGAGCTTCGGTCCCGGACTCTGAGCACTTGGGGCTATCAGGAGATCGTCAGCACGACGCTGCCGGTCTTCTGCCCCGAATCGACATAGCGGGTCGCCTCAATGACCTCCTCGAGTGTGTACCGCCGGTCGATCACTGGCACGTACTCACCCTCTTCCACGAGATCGCTGACGAAGAGAAGGTCCTGCTTTCGATATCGACCGATTCCGACCCTTGCTCGCTTGCTTCCGACGATTCGTGTGGCAAGAGCGAGAAGCGGCACGTGGTACATGAAGCCGAGGTCCATTGTGACGTAGCTCCCGCCTGGCGCCAGCGAACCCCGGCAGCGGCGGTACGAGGATCTGCCGACCGCGTCGAAGATCACGTCGTAGGAGGTGGCCCTCGTGGTGAAGTCCTCGTGAAGTCGATCGATCACCTCTCGTGCGCCCAGCGACCTAACGATCTCGAGACTCTTGGTGTCGCACACCGCCGTCACCTCTGCCTCGAAATGGTGCGCGAGGAGTTGCACCGCAGCGCTGCCTACAGAGCCCCCTGCGCCGTAGACGAGAACCCGCTTCCCCCGGAGTTCTGAAGGTCGCAGGCAGGTCAGAGCGAGGAGCGAGCCGTCAGGAATTGCCGCTGCTTCTTCGAACGTGAGGTTTCCGGGCTTGAGCGCGATCACGCCGCTCTCGGAAACGGCCACGTACTCCGCGTTCGCACCGACGTGCATTCCGAACACCTCGTCGCCGACCTGGAACGCCGCCACTCCAGGACCAACCTCTTCGACGTGACCCGCGAACTCGGAGCCGAAGCTCGTCCTCCTCGGGCGGCGAACGCCAGTGAAGAGCCGTGTGAAGCGATACTCGACGCCGCGCACGCCCATCGCGTCGCTGCGGGTGACCGTCGACGCATGGACCTTGACGAGCACGTCGTGATCCTGGAGGATCGGCCGATCGACGTCTCGGATCCGTAAGACCTCCGGCGGGCCATAGCGCTCGACAACCACTGCCTTCATCGGCTTTCCCTTCTCCTCGTGCCGTTCGGCCTCCCGGGCCTTATCGGTGTGCCGTGCCTCCACTTGCGTCCAGCGCGGTAGAGCTCCGCGGGCTTTCCGCCCGCAGATCCCGAGGGCGCTCGACGACCCGTCGGAATGACCCAGCCCTCGTCGGCGAGGACGCTTCGCCGGAAGTTTGCGCCGTCGATTCGCACTCCCCAGGCCTCCTCGTACACCGCCCGCAACTCGGCCAGTGTGAAGGTCCGGCCGACGAACGCTGTGGCGATGCCGGTGAGGATGAGATCGGCACGGATGCGCTCGATGGCGTCACGCAGTATCCGCCCGTGGTCGAAGGCGAGCGGCTCAAAGTCCTCGCCCAGGGCCTCTGAGACGGGGACCAGTGCTGCGGCCGCGGCATCCGTCCCGCCGGCGATCCCCTGCACATCGCGGAGCACCGCAAAGTAGGCGACAGTCACGACGTTCATTCGCGGATCGCGATCCGGGTCGCCATAGGCACCGAGCTGCCGTAGGAGGTCCGCGCCATCGACGCCGGTCTCCTCGAGCAGTTCTCGTTGGGCCGCCTCGAGAAGGGACTCCCGGGGTCGCTTGAACCCTCCGGGGATCGCCCACATGCCCTTGAAGGGAGCGACGCCGCGCCGTACGAGCAGGACGTGCAACCGTCCCCTCGACATCGTCAGGACGACCATGTCGACCGTCACCGCGAAGGGCGGGAACTCCTGCGGGTCATAGGTTCTTGTCGCCACGACTACTACCGTAGCGCATTGATATGGTCATTTCCACAAGAACCTGGCTCGAGGTCGGGACGCGTCTGACGCGTGGAAAGCGGTGCCCCTTGGCACGACTAGGAGTGCCGGATCAGCGCTGCACTGTGCGCCGGCCCAACGGGTCACCCCTCGCGACACTCCGCTGTAATCCGGCTCTTCGTCTCGGGGGGCCCTCGACGCATGGTGTCCTGGATTGCGGGTCGACTCAGAGAGATGAGCTCCAAGCCGTTGGCGGCCGCACTGGGCAACACCGTCCGGGACATCCATTTCGAATTGGACGAGAAACTCCATCATCGTCTCCTCGCTGCACGACGTGCTTTTAGACGCCCCATGAGCCCGACGCTCGATGAGCCGACTGGCTAGAGCGCCGCGGAGACGTGGCCACGAAGCACCTTCAGTGTTGCGGCGAGGATCTCCGAGAAGCTCGGAAACGGCTGGATGGTGTCAGGATCCAGAGACTGGGAGACCAAGGAGATCTAGCTACAGACGTTCGGCGATTGACACACCGAAGCTGGTACGAGATAGCCGCTCACCGACCAATCGAACGTGTAGTCCGCCGTCTGGGAATTGCTTCGTACGTCGAACACGAGGTGCATCCCGTTAGGGACCACCACGCCTGGCTGGAACGACAGGATGTGCGACCCTGCCGTACCCGGCGTCGAGCTGTCGTCGATGTTCTTTTGGTTCACTTGTGCGCAACCACCCGAATTGGACTCTCTGCCGAGGAGCACCACGTCTGGTGATGCGGCGGTGTGGAAGGCCTCGTTTACCGATGTAACAACGAGTGCCTTGCCGACGGCAAGGCAGGTGTACACAACGTCACATGACCGCTGCCGTCCGTGCCAAAGTTTCCCCCACCGGTCTTCTGATAGAACGCGCTTGGCGCGGCTTGGGTCGCCGTCACCGAGCCGGTAGCAGCGACCGAGAGCTGCCCCGAGGCGTTCACCTTCGCGTGTGTGCCGCTCGCGGCGTCGGTAACGAAGACATTCGAGCCGGTGACCGCGAACGCGGCCACCGGGAACCCGATCACAATCGCGAGCGTGATGATGATCGCACTCAACTGGCCGCCCGAGAACGGCCCCCAACCTCTCCCCTCACGCCGACGCCGCGCGTCCGCGCCAGCCTCTCCCACAGTTCCGTCGATCACGTCTGTTTGGTTCTTCCGTAGCCCCATCTCGGCCGTCCTCCCCGCGGCCAGGACCGCATCCGGCCGGCGCGTGTTCAACAGCAACGAAGAGCGGTCCTCGTCACTGACCCCGCTGGAAACCGAAGCCCCTCTGCTCACCTCGTTGTCTGGATCGTGTGACGCCACCCCTGATTGCAAATGCGCCCGGACCGGACGGTGGCGAACCGTGACGGACGGTTGCAGCTGGTCAGCGGCGCAATTCCGGACGCGTGCGGACACCGACGAACGGCTGCGGGTGTTGCCACGCAGGCGCCCGCGTGCCGGACCAGATTCGTTCAAGGGAGCGTCTACTCGCTTGACAGCTGCGTGGCGATCTGCAAGCGCTCAGCGCCAGGTTGGGTCGGAGGCTGGCGGCGCTCACGCGCTGGGCGGCGGCGTCGGCCAGCGCCCCGCCGAGGCTGAAGGCGTAGACGTTGCCGTCGAAGGACCCCACATAGACGACGCCGTTCGCGACGGTCGGCGAAGAGTCGACGATGCCGCCGGTCGTGAATTGCCACAGTCCGAGGCCGTTGCTCGCATTGATGGCGTAAAGGTGGTCGTCGAAAGACCCCACATAGACGACGCCGTTCACGACCGCCGGCGAGGAGTCGACGGCGCCGCTGGTCGGGTAGCTCCAGATCTCGGCACCCGTGGTGGCGTTGAGGGCGTAGACGTCGACGCCAGCGCCCAGGTAGACGAGGCCATTCACGACCGCCGGCGAGGAGTCGATGGCGCCGCCGGTAGCCGTGGTCCAGATCTTGGCACCCGTGGTGGCGTTGATGGCGTAGACGTCGCCGTTGGAGCCCGCGTAGACGACGCCGTTCACGACCGCCGGCGAGGAGCCGTTGCCGGCGCCGGTCTGGTAGCTCCAGATCTCAGCACCCGTGGTGGCGCGGAAGGCGTAGATGTTGGCGTCGAACGACGACACGTAGACGACGCCGTTCACGACCGTCGGCGAGGAGTTGACGGCGTTGCCGGTCTTGTGGCTCCAGATCTTGGCACCCGTGGTGGCCTTGAGGGCGTAGACGTTGTCGTCGCCAGAGCCCACGTAGACGACGCCGTTCACGACCGCCGGCGAGGACTCGACGATGCCGCCGGTCTTGTAGCTCCAGAGCTTGACACCCGTGGTGGCGTTGAGGGCATAGACGTCGTCGTCCCAAGACCCCACGTAGACGACGCCGCGAACGACAGCCGCCGAGGAGTCGACGGCGTTGCCGGTCTTGTGGCTCCACTGGCGGTCGATGCCCCCGACGTTGGACGTGTCAAGGGTGTTCTCGTAGGGGTTGGTGCCGCGGTGCGCCGGCCCGAAGCCGTGCTCCGGCCAGTTCGTTCTCACGGTGAAGGCGTCCTGGGCGGCAAGGCCGCTGCGGCGCCCGACGGCACTGATCCATGCGGTGCCGGGCTGGGTCGAGGCTGGGATCGAAAAGCCCCCGCGGGAGAAGTCGCCGGTGGCGTTGCTGGCGACCAGGGCCTCGTCGGTCTCGCCGACATACAGATCGACGAGCTCGTGTGGGTCGAAGCCGGTCCCGTTGACCGTGACGAGCGACGACGGCGGGCCGATCGTCGAAGAAAGAGCGAGCCCCAAGCTGACGGTGAACTTGGAGGTCGTGGCCGTCGTGCCTGCGGTCGTGACAAGGATTGCTCCCGTAGCTGCCAGGGCGGGGACCGTCGTCTTGATGTTCGTCGCCGAGCTGACGCTGCAGGTCGCAGACGTCCGGTTGAACTTGATCGAGCACGGAGAGGTGAACCCTGTCCCGCGGATCACGACAGCGGTCCCCACTCCACTAGAGGCGGGGGTGAACGACGCCACCGTGGGGACGATCTCGACGATCTCCGGACTGGTGGTGCTCGCCGACCCGGCGGTCACGCTCACCAGACCGGACGTGGCGTTCGCAGGTACCGTCGCGCTGATCTTGGTGGCCGAGAGCACCTTGAAGCGCGCCGCTGCTCCGTGGATGGACACCCTGGTCACCTTGAACAAGCCCGTACCGGTAATCACCTCAGTGGCGCCGGCCTTGGCCCGCGACGGGACGACCGAGGTGATCGATGCTCGAGAGGCTGCCGACGCAGTCGCGGGACCAGCGGCAACGAGGCCTCCGGCGATCGTCACGAAGGCCGCCAGCGTCATGGCGACGGGACCCATCGACCTCGGTCTCATCAGTCGCATGACATTTCACTCCATCGTCGTGATCCCACGGCTGTTCGTCGGCAACATGGAGTCTCTCACCGAAGGAGTTCGCGCGCCGGGGGCCACTCCCCAGCGACACTCGTGGGGTGAGCGAGACCGGCTCGCGCGACCTCAGCGGTCTGTCAGGAGCGACTCGAGCCAGACGTTCCCTGTTGCTCGACTTCCAAGTGGGCAACTGAGCCAGAGTGGACCTTCCACTCGGAGTTTGTTGACCCGGCTCGACGAACTGAACCCAGAGGACGACTCGGCCACGATCAAACTCGTGTCTGATGAGTGCGACGGCGCTATGAGTCGCACCGTCGGCGACCCGCCGTCCCTCAGCCAGTGGCAACCTCTTGGCCAGCAAACGTGATCGTCTGTTCGCCGGCCCAGGTGCACATGCAGATACACGCGTCATCGAGTGCCGGAATCCCGCCGATCGCGACCGATTGCGATCCAGGGGTCCATGGCGAGGTGGTGGCCGGTACGCACGGCATGGGCGTGAGGACACCGCCCGCAGCTCCGGTGGCGGCGGCCACTGCGGGGTTGGCAATGCTCATACACATGCCAAACGTTGCGTGTCCAGACTTCCGGTCGATCCAGGAAGACTTCTGAGCACTGAATGGAGCCGCCGGGGCGCACGTCGAACTCGACCTCGTCGCGGGGTAGTGAGTTGCCGAGTGGACCCCACCATGCGATGAAGTCGTCTGGGTGATGGAGAGCTGCGGGGTCGTGTCTGTCACGGCGCTCCCTCCTTTGAGATGTTCTTAGGCTTCATCCGGGTCTTGTGCGCCCGCGGCGAAATTGCAGCCTCCTTGGCAATGAGGTCATCGAGCCGGTTGAGTCGATCGGACCAGAGCTGCTCGTACTGCGCAAGCCACGTTGAAGTACTGGCAAGCGATGTTGGGCGGAGCCGTGCCCTCCGCACCCTGCCGTCTTTGCTCCGAGTGATGATCGAGGCGCGTTCCAGCACTTTCAGGTGACGGGAGATTGCAGGAAGACTGATCGGGTACTGAGCCGCGAGCTCCGTTACGGTCAGCTCGCCGTCGGCGAGCTGACCGACGATGCCCCGCCGAGTGGCGTCCGCCAGGGCGCCGAAGAGCAGGTCGAGCTCTTCGCTCGTTGGGTGCTCTTTGACACTTAACATTATGGTTAAGTATAGTCGACCAGTGGCGCCCGCCTTGAAGTAGGAGGAGTTTGATGAACCGGTACCTGATCTCGTTCGACGACGGTTGGATGGACTTCCCCGAGGAGGACTTCGAAGAGGTGAGCAAGGCCACGCACGCGGTCGTGGACGAAGCCAAGCGTGCTGGCGTGTGGATTTTCGGAGCTGGGCTACAAAGCCAGCGTGCGACCGTCGTCTCCACCGATGGCACGGTCACCGATGGCGCCTTCCCGGAAACGAAGGCGGTGTTGGGTGGCTTCTGCATCATCGAGGTTGCGTCTCGCGACGAGGCGGTCCGATGGGCCATGAAGCTCGCCGCCTCCTGCCGGTGCACGCAGGAGATTCGAGAGTTGCTGTTCGACCCGGAGTCCTGACTTGACAGCTGATCAAGCCATGGGAGTTCCGCAGCCGGGGGCCTCGGAGATCGGTCACCGCGGCTTGCCCGCTGTCCCGCGGGCATCGCCTTGATCGATAAGGGCATCGCTCTTGAGGCGCCACCATCCTGATGGGGCTTGTGCTGGATCGAGCGTCCCTGCCATGTCGGTGAAGACCGTAAGCCCCAGCTTCAGCGACCTCGACGTTCTCGATGTGCCCGATCGGTCTCGTTGCTCGGGTGTCCTCACTGTCCTTGCGTGCTGTATTCGCGCGGTCGAACGGTCTCTGGGACCTTGGGATACCTAAAGGTTTCCCACACTGACCTACAGGTGCATGACGTTCTCTTGCAATTTTTGCCACTTGGCGCCCTCGGCAGGATTCGAACCTGCGGCCTGCGGTTTAGGAATCGGAATGAGCCAGTCTTTGCCGTGGGTACCAGTGACGTCTGCCCAGTTCAGGGGCCATGTCCAGTCCGCTCCGTATCCCCCTTTCCAGCGCGAATCTTACATTTGATTCCCAAAGTGATTCCCATTCCGTCTTCCCTGAACAGCGCCCTGGGCGCTCGGAGGATTCGACCTCAATTTTCTGATCCGTAGAGCGACTCAGGCGGTCCGGCTGGTGGGATTGCGTGTCGTTGGGCCTGATCAAGGTTCGGCGCCGATTCGTTGAGTGAGCTTCCTCGACAGACATTCCGCCTCGTTCAGTAGCAAGGCAGTAGCAGCTCGCCAAGCTCTGCGCTTTCACCAGCTCAGTTCTTATGGGAGACACCCACAACTCGGCGGCCTCGGCCACTTTCGGCCGAAATGCCAGATCGGAGCTCCGGTCTTCGCGTCAAAGACATCGACGGCAACCCCTTCGCCATCCAAGATCCACGCTTTACCGCCGCCAATCCCCATGGCGGTGGGCTGATCGAAGTTGCCCAACCGGACGTCTTTGATGAGCTGGCCGGTCGACAAACTCACAACCTGGGCTGCGCCTTGGGCTGCGCCGGTGACCTCCAGCATCCAGAGCGAGTTGTCTTGGATCGCGGCCACCCATACATCTGGTTGGCCGAAGGATGCGTTGTGGATGCCCGCCACAGTGTCACCGTCAGTCTGACCGACTTGAAAGACGCCATCGCCGGAGAGCCACAACTCATTTCCTGCTGGGAGGAGCCCAACCACACTGTTACCACCGTTGACGGCGGGGTGGATGGTTCGAATGACGGAACCGGTCAGGCAGTTGAGTTCGGTGAAAGTGGTCGTGTACGAGTCGCTCACCCACAGGCGAGAACCCTCGCTCACAAGGTTGGACGGGGAGCTCACTCCCTCGGAGCGGAGGCTGAGAATTCGTTCGACACGTCCGCTGACAGCTGACATCTCTGCCAGCCTCTTGTTGCCGGTGTCCAACCAAAGACTCCCGCCGCAGAGTGCCATCTCGGCATAACCCAGACTTGCCACCTGCGGCGACGCAAACACCTGCACGAGCGCGCCGTCCGAAGCGCGCAACTGCGCCACTCGACTCGTCTCGTCGTCTTCAACCCAGACAAAGCTTCGGTTCGCCACGATGGCCGACGGGTGCTCAAGACCGTCTTGACGCACGTTCAACACGCGGACGAGGTGGCCGGTGTTACCGCTTAGCTCGTCGATATAGCCCGGCCCGGATGGGTAGGGACTTTGACCAGTTTGGCTGCTGTACGGATTCGTGATCCAGACTGTCGAATCGGAGAAGGCGACCTGCGCCGGCTGGAAGAACCGGGGCGCTACAGAGCCCTGCGGACTCGAGGATCTGGTGTTGACCGGAGCCTTGGAGGAAGCGCGAGACGGCCCGAACGGGGGCACACCCACGGCATCGAGTGCCAGCAGAATCGTTGCAACGACGAGGACGGTGGCAGCGATCTGCAAGGTTCGTCTCACCCGGTGCCGACGCTTGGCCTCGTGCAAAAGGAGCTCGACTTCGTGATCCCTCGGAGATAGTGGTCGTTTGGTCGTGATCATGCCTGCGCACCCCGCAGACGACCTGTCTGCTGCTCGGACTTGCGAGCTCGGGAACCCACCAACTCGACGAGCTCATCTGCCACGAACCCTTGCCGCCGGGCGTACGTCACGAGCTCGTCAATCTTCGAGAGCAACGCCCCGCGCTGCGGCGTCCCGACCACTCGGATCCCTCGGCCTCGCGTGAAGTCGAGCATCCCCTCGTCGCGTAGGGAGTGGAGTGCACGAATCACGGTGTTCTTGTTGACGCCAAGGATCGCGGCAATGTCGATGGCTGGCGCGAGGCGCTCACCAGGTGCGGCCTCCCCCTCGGCGATCCCCCGACGGATCTGGGCCGCGACCTGCTCGTGGAGGTCGAGCGGATCCTGCTTGCTCACACTGCCGAATTGGATCATACTGTTTGGGACAGTACCATCAGTTGCGGATGGATGCTGACGCTCACGAACCCGCAAACCTTCTTCTCAACCGCTCGAGAGCGCCCTAGCCGCCCCGTCGAGACCCGTGCCCTTGCTGTCGACGATGACGGCGCCGCAGGCGTTCAAGGGGTATCCGTCCACGATGCACGCGACGGTCGTCGTCTTTCCAGACCCGGAGGCGCTCGTTGGGCGAGCTCGTAGACGAGGCGCGCCAACACCCCGACCTAGGTAGGTACGTCTATGAGTGCACGATCGGACTGGTTTCCGACCCACTCACACTTTCAGACACATGATTGTGATCCACGATTGAACGAGAGGCTGCGCTTTGATTGCAACGACCCTGCATGTGGTGCTCGTGTATGCAACGACCACTACCACTACCACCGCTCAGTGGATTCAAACGATTGCCACGGCATTTGCAGCGGTCGGCACCGTAGGTACCCTCGGATTCACAGTGCGTTCAGTGTCGCGGGATCGCCAGGCGCGGCGGGAGGACGCTCTCATAGCGCAGGCACGTCAGATCGATTGCTGGGCAACCGGAGGCGAGTGGAAGCAGCACAGTCCGCCTAGCAAGGATCCCCTGGCATTCGACGTCCATGTATCCAATCGAAATGACGTTGCTATACGAAACATTCGAGTGACGATCACTATTGGATCCAAGTTAGTTGGCAGGATCTACTTTCCGGTCGTGGCGCCATTGACCGAGGACGTGCAAAATGTTGAGTTCGACATTGGAGGTGGAACGTCTCCTCTTCATCTCATTGTGGCGAGCCTTCACCTCAACATCAGGTTTGTCGATTCAGGTGGGCGGCTCTGGCGACGCCTGTGGGATGGCCGGCTCATGGAAGCAGAGCCGGACTTCGGGTGGCCGACCGGCCAGAGTGTTCCACCGGGATACGACTGGACTCTGCCAACTGCGTCCTTTGCGTCTCGCCAGGAGCAGACTGACGAAGTCTGACGGGTCGTCGGCTCGTCCAGCTCACAGTTGCAATGCCACAGCTCGACAATGCCGTTGTCCGCCGGAACCGCAATCCAAAGGCCCGCCGCCCCCTTCACCCCTCTGCATCTTTTGGGGGTAGGTGATAGGCGAGGCTTAGACGTCCGCCAAGTCAGAGCACCGGTGTTAGTCGACCTTCTCGCCCCACCCTCTCACGGCTGGTGTCAGACCGTCGTACATTGAGTCCGTGAGCGAGCTTCTTGTGCCCGCTAGCGAGTACGACATCGGGGCTCAAGGGACACAACGCTGGATGCTCCCGATCGGAATGGTGTCTGCCGGGTTTCTCTTGATCTCGCTGGACCCGATCCGCGAAGCCGCTCGGGCCTATGGCGCTACCGCAGTCAGTACAACGAACTTCGAGTACGCGGGAGAAGCAGCCACAATCGCTGGCTGGCTTGTGATGGCGACAGCAGCATTTGTGTCTCTCAACCGGCTGTCACCGGTCATGGTCCGACCAAGCCGGATTCTCCTTCTTGGCGCTGCCTCCGTCTCGATAGGACTCGCGATCGCGGCTGGCCTAAACCTCACTGGGAGCGTTGTCATTATCCAGCATCGAGCACTCTCGATCAGGGGCATCTTCAGTCAGAGCTACGTCTCTCTGGTCAGATCTCTGGAGCGATCCTCCGACGGCGCCGGCGTGGCGGCGTGGCTTACAGCGATGGTTGCCGCCGCGACCTCGCTCATTCGAGTGCGTCGCGCGGCGGAACGAGCAAGGGCGCTCTTCACGGCCCCGCTGTTCGTTGCCGTCATTGCCGCGGCTGCTCAAGCCGCTGCAGGCGCAATCACGTTTGTGTTCGATTGGGCTCCCAGCCAGTTCAGCATCGGCTGGATTGATGCCATCCTCGGGCTTCAGGTTGCGGCATGGTTCTTCTTCTCAGTTGCGCTCTACCGAGTTGTGGTGTCTGCCCATCGAGAGCACGACCGGCGATGGCTTGTCGCACTCACTGTGGGAGCGTTCGGCCCATTTCTCCTCGCATCCAGCACCATGCTCATGATCGCCTTCTACGAGCAGTGGGTGGGAACCTCGAGCGACACAGTCCTCAGCCATTGGGAAGACTGCCTCTTGGCCTCCGGGTGGATCGTCCTGGCCGCCGGAGCCGTCTTGTTCGCGCTTGCAGTCGGCAGGGCTCCGAGACCTGCACGCGTTCGTTCGGAGCATGAAACTAGGTGGTGGATTCGAGAGGTTCTATCCAATCGGCCGAGCTCTCAACTGGGATCCGACTGAGCGTCCGCGCGACGAGATCATTCGAACTCGATCGACGGAAACTCGAGAGTCGGTTCCCCGTATACGCGACGACCGTCCGGCCATTCAATCCGTGAAGGTTTCGGGATCCCTGTTCGGGTGGAAGATGACGATGGTTCTGGGCGGACCGGGGAACGACAGGTTGTTTCCGATCGTGCAGAGCGGAAGACCGAGGAGCACGAAGGCGATGACTGTAGCTGCGCCGTGATCGATCGGAGTGAGAATCGTCATGGACGGAATGGCGCTACGCCATGGTTGCGCGCCGCCGGAGGTGGTGAAGTGGTCGAGGATGGATGCGAGGAAGGACTTGAGCGAGTCTGGGGACGGCCCAGCGGGCGGTCCGACCGCCCCCAAGACCTGGGCATCGCTAACCCCTGCTCGTAGCCACTCTCCGAGATCCGAGACGAGGAAGTCGTCACCCCACCGTTGAGCCCCGGAGCACAGCGCGACCTTCGCCGTGAGGGACGCGAGGTCGTCAACGTCTGTGGACAGATTGGCGGTCGCCAGCTGTTGAGGTGCAGGGCCGCGTTCGATGCTCTCGACCGTTCCTCGCTGTTGGCGAATCACGTGATCGACGAATCCATCGCCGACATGAGGTGGAAGGATGAGGCCGAGGCGGATGCGCTCGGCGGAGTCTTCGATGACCTCGACTTGTGGGTCCAAGACCCTGCCTTGGCGGGACCCGAAGTGCTCGATGGCGCGCTGGCCCGTCTCGTAGGTCACATTGACCCAGCCCGGCGTATAACCGGCCGCCTGGGCAATCAAGGTCACCCACGACATAGGGCCGAGGAGGCGACCCTCCAGAGTCTCGCCGAAGGTGCTGTTGCACTTCCGGCATGCCGGTATCGTTTCAGACCCTCCCAGCGCAGAGGGGACGATGTGCTCTTTCGTCACCTCGACAGAGGCGAGACTGTTCCGACAGTAGGGACAGATGGTCTGGATCAATGTTTTCTCAGCTGTTCGTCTGCATTCGCATTGTCAGTCGGGATCATATGGTGATTCCCAAGCCGGAATGTGTCGAACCGATCCGCCTACGAACCGGTAGCCGCGGTGCTCGCATGCCCGTGACAGTGTCTGGCAATGCCGCAGGCGGAGCGACCCGACGAGATGAGGGCTCGGCACGTAGTCGAGCGCGAGACGCGGCGGACCTTTATCTTCTCTGACTTATCCGGAGACGTCGACTTTCGCTCCACGGACGGGGAGGCTGCCCTAGAAGTCACGCGCTTCACGAATCCGATTCTCCGTCGCGACCAAGCGGTTGCCACGAATAGGGATCACGTACTCGAACTTGGCACGGCGTATGACTGGCACGTGACGTTCGAAGGTCATCCGAAGTACAACGAGCTCCCCACTCGCCTGTACCCAGCGCTTCATGCTCTGGAGACCCATCGACTTGCGAGCTGGGATCCCTCGTCCATGTACTGGTGGGCACAGGGCGTCCCGACGCTCCGCGCGGCGATTGAACAGATGAGCACAGAAGGAGTCCTTCATGCCCGCTCAGTGGCGTCGACTGCGAGGCCTTCGCGGTTGTTCGTTTATCCGTCGGGCTCGTACAGCTACGGAGGCCCGGACGCTGCGCTTCGAGTGCTAGAGGACGAGATCGCTCTCGAGGCTGATCACGTGGCAAAGCTCGCCTCTGCTGGGACTAGCGAGACCCACCTTTGGATCTGGACAGATTTCGCAACAATCGGGGACTTCCGTCGTGCTCTCGATGACGAAGAAACCGCTCTTCCAAGCCGGAGGGCACACCTGGAGCCAGAGGTAACACACTTGTGGATCATGGACGAACCGGCGCGTCGAGGGTGGCAGTGGTCTAGAGAGTCGGGATGGTTGTGGGTGTCGGAGTGATGTCGCTCCAACTTGGGAATCGTCTACCCGCTGCGAGTGGGAAGTAGAAGTCCTCGTACAGCTTTGTGATGCCTGTGCATGCGAGTGGCGACCAGGCTGAGCCAACGGGGTGCTTCAAGCCGCTGCACAAGCTGGCACCTACACGCCCCACACGCGGGCAGAGGCTTCCCTCGCGTGCAAGTCATAATGGGTTGAAGACCTGCTCGCCGGCGTAAAACCAAACCTGCCGACCGCGATGCTCCATCACATTCAGGCCGCGAAGCCAGACCATGAGGTCGTGCCGCTCTTTTACTTGCGTCGACTAGGTCGCTTGCGCGCCTGTGAAGACACAGGGCCAGGCGTTCGTCTCCGGGTTCGGTAAGTGGGCGCATCTCTCACCGTCCGTTGGCATTCAAGTATTGCGGCCACCAGGGCCCCACCACTGAGCATCGAGTGCGTGATCAACGCGCCGACCACATCGGACCTCGATGCCCGGATCATTCCTCCGTCACGCGCCGACTCGACCAGCTCCCTAAGTCGTTCGTCAACAAGGTCGGGGAGAAGGAACTGGCACTCACGGCTCGACACAATGCGCGACTCTAATCAATAATAGATGTACAATTCCAATGTGGCAACGTCATCGATCGAGTGGACCGAGATGACGTGGAACCCAACCACTGGATGCGACAGGACTTCGCCGGGCTGCGACAATTGTTATGCGATGACGTTGGCAAAACGCCTAAAAGCGATGGGCGTGGCGAAGTATCAAAGCGATGGCGATCCAAACACCAGCGGACCGGGATTCGGACTTAGCCTCCACGAGGATGTTCTCGACCTGCCACTTCGGTGGGCGACTCCTCGCACGGTTTTTGTCAACTCCATGAGCGACCTCTTCCATGAGGGTGTACCCGACGACTTCATTCGCCGAGTGTTCGATGTGATGCTTGAGACTCCGAGGCACACATACCAAGTGCTTACCAAGCGCTCACATCGACTTCGGCGGGTCGCCGATCAGTTGCCCTGGCCGTCGAACATCTGGATGGGGGTGTCGGTTGAGAACCAGAGATATGCGTTTCGTGCGGGCCACCTCCGCGAGGTTCCAGCTGCAGTCCGGTTCCTCTCAGTCGAGCCGTTGCTCGGACCTGTTGACCTGGACCTCGCTGGCATCCACTGGGTAATTGTTGGCGGTGAATCTGGGCCACACGCTCGGCCAATTGATTCGGAGTGGGTTCGCCGCATCAGAGATCAATGTGTTTCAGAGGGCGTGCCGTACTTCTTCAAGCAGTGGGGGGGTCGCACACCGAAAGCCGGCGGGCGCACACTCGATGGGCGACTGTGGGATGAGCTGCCAAACGTGGAAGCGTTGAGCACAACTGGCTGAGTAGCGTCAGTCACGTGGCGGTCCCTAAAACAAAGCTGTGGAAGTGCGATCCGCACACAGTCGCGAAGCACAGGATTCTAGATCGCTATCTCCAAGCATGGTTTCCAATCATTGCGAGCAGATATCCGTCGCTTACTTACGTCGAGGGCTTTGCCGGCCCAAATGAGTATGAAGATGGTGAGCCTGGCTCACCGACATACGCGTTGAGACAAGCGATGAGCCCCAAGGTCGAAGCGTTTGGCAAGCTGATCAGGCTCGTCTTTATGGAGGAGCGACGGGACAGGTTTGAGCACCTTCTTGAGACCGTTGAGTCCATCAGTATCGGGACGTCTCGGCCCCCCAAACTCGTCGTCAGTACACTTCACGGCGACTGCGGCAAGGACCTCCTTCCAGCGTTGACCTCCTTGCATTCGTGGAGACAACCGATCTTCGCCAACCTCGATGGATTCGGGGCTGATGTTCCCTTTGCTGTCGTAGACCGCATTGGTAAGAACGTGAGCTCGGAGGTGCTCGTCACAGTTGCCCCGAGCTTCTTCGTTAGATTTGCCTCCGTTCAAGACCTTGAGGCTGGCGATCTGGTATTTGGAGACCGCGGGTGGAGACATGTAAGACATTGCTCATCCCCCGAGGACAAGAGGCGCTTCCTTGTCAACTCATACCGCGAGGCTCTGAAGCGGGCTGGATTCAAATGGACGCTTCACTTTGAGATGACCGATGAAGGCGGCCACAAACTCTTCTTATTCTTCGCGACGTCAGTTGAACTAGGTGTCGACAAGATGAAGGATGCAATGTGGAAGACTGATCCGAATCTCGGCTTGCGATTTCGGGACGCTAGAGACACGGGCCAACTGTCCTTCGCGATCGACGCACCCGACCTAACTCCGCTGAAGGCCAACCTGATCGCGTACTTGAAGGGGAATGGCAAGGCTAACGTTGGTGCACTCCGACGCCACACGCTGCTTGAAACCATCTACCGGATGCCTCACGCAACGACTGCCCTGCGCGAGCTTCGGAACGCCGGAGTCGTTTCGGTCATCCCTAAAACGGTGGCAACATCTTCCAAGGTCACGCTCGCGCATTGACCCACGGTCTAGGGACTCTCGTCGAGTCTCCTGAGCAGATTCGCGAGCTGGATAACTCCGTCCGCTGCGCGCCGACCATCCCATGCTGGCGAAGATCGTCTTCGGCCTCGATCGCACGTTTGTACAGCCGCAGCGGGAGGGGGTCATGCAGTTTCTGAAGATGCTCATGGAGCAGAGTTCTGTCCTCGTTCCAATTTATGGACATCGCATGCCTACCGAGAGCGTCGGGGAGTGCGTCGATCCACGCTCGGATCATGAGTCGGCAATTGCCTGCCGCCAAGTTCGGTCGCCTTGAATGATGACCTTGATCGCGGTGTAGATGGCGGCATCAACATCCCCGGCCAGCCACGACTCCCGGTTTGGTCGTTCGATCCCGTGAGTGCTGAGCTTGTCACTGATGACTCTCAGGAGGCTGCAGTACCAGGCAAAGCGGGCGCCAACAACCTCCGGCGCCGCCTGCGCATCTTCCAATTCCAGTTCCAAGATCCACTTCTGCACATTCCAATCGATGATCCCGCACATTTCGGGGCGAAGAAAGCGAAGCACCTTCGAGCCGTAGGCAGGCCCGAGTCCAAATACCTTGCGAATTGGGCTGCTCCGATCAGCCCGCTCGTCAACGGCGATACGTCGAAGAGCAACGCCGATGTGATGATCTGCTGAGGCTCTCTGAGAATGCTGAATGCACTGTTTCCCAGTGCCAGGCGGAAGCAACCAGGGGCCATACCTGCTCTCGTAGCGGACGCAACTCGTCGCCTCGCCAGATGCATACGTCCTTGACGAACGCCCGGAAGAGGTCCTGGCTCCAGATGTTGCCAGAGGCATGCTGACTCGCGAGCCCCTTCCCGGTGTCTTCGCAGGACTGAGTATCCGGGCACATTCTGTAGAAGGCTCGGATCAGACCCGAAAACTGCTGGTATCGGATCGAGGTGCCGTCACCGATGGTCAGTCCGTCCGATCCGAATTCGAAACCCATGACGTCCGACGGTACCTACGTGCACAACCGCTCGTCGAGCATTCACTCTGTCCTCAGGGATTACCTAAAGGTATCCCAGGGCTCCTTTCCACAAGTTCGAGGAACCGGTCTTGCCACTGTGGATGGATGAGACAACATTCGCGCGTTCTCAGCTGTACACCCGCGTCAGCGGCACGTCTCGGGCGATAATGGGGAGATGATTGGCCAAGAGCCAGCTGCTGGCCCGCAGTTAACGGGCGCGGCACGCGATGCCGTGAGGCATCGCGGCAGCCACATCCAGATCATTGCAGGAGCCGGATCAGGTAAGACGGAGGTTGTTGCGCAGCGCGTCGCGGATCTGCTGGCCGATGGCGCGCCAGCCGAGTCGATCGTGGCCTTCACGTTCACCGAGCGCGCTGCCGAGGAGCTGAAGAACCGGATCAGCCATCGAGTGGCTGATCGCCTTGGCCCGGAACAACTCGACCATCTAACCCCGCTATTTGTCGGCACGATGCACTCCTACTGCTTTCGCCTTTTAACGCAACGAGTTTCGCGCTACGCGACGTACGACGTTCTTGACGACAATCAACTAACCGCGTTCCTGTCCCGCGAAGCCTCTCGCTTGGAACTTCGGCAACTTGACGAGCGCAACCGTCTTTTCGCATCAATCTCCACTTTTCTACAAAGCGTCGACGTAATCGAGAACGAGTTGATTGAACCAGGAGAAGTACCAGACCCATTCGGAAGCATTCTCATGCAGTACTACGCGACCCTAGATCGCTACCGTCTGCTGACTTACGGGCAACAGATCGTACGCGCTGTCAGGGAACTCACGGATCCGGAGCTACGAGAAAGTGTTCATTCAGTATTACGACATCTCATCGTTGACGAGTACCAGGATGTGAACCCAGCGCAGGAACAACTCATTGAACTGCTTGTCGGCCCGGACGTCGAACTCTGCGTCGTCGGAGACGACCAACAGGCGATCTACCAGTGGAGGGGATCTGATGTTTCGAACATCGTCTCCTTCGCCGACCGCTATGAGTACGTGCGGACCTTCACAATTGCGACGAACCGTAGAAGTCGCCCGACGCTGATTGAAGTGGCGAACGACTTTGCGAGGTCCATTCCCGAGCGAATCGAAAAGACGATGGAAGCGCATCGCCCGGCGCTCGATGGTCCCGAGCCGGAGGTCGTTGTTTGGACCGCACCCAGTGAGATTGAGGAGGCAGGCTGGATAGCATCGCTCGTTCTTGACATCGTCGAGTCAGGCGCAAGGTACCGAGACATTGCGGTCTTGGTTCGCGGACGCGTAGCGTACAGACGAATCGTCGAGCAGTTCGCGACCTTCGGCATTCCGGTGCAACCGGGTGGGCGAACCGGGCTGTTCGATCAGGCAGAAGCAGTCGTACTAGGGCAGACATTCACATGGCTCGTCGAGACTGAGTGGCGCGACGGATACGGCCCGAGCCGCAACATCGCTACCGACGACCTTCTCGATGAATACGTGCGGGTATTTGAGTTGTCCCCAGCAGGTCGCAACCGTCTCATGCGCTTCCTCAACCAGTGGAAGGAAGCCGTTCCGCGTGAAAACCGCAGCGCGAGTCTTGTCGGAGAGCTGTACGAGCTTCTCGATGAACTTCAAGTG
This sequence comes from Acidimicrobiaceae bacterium, assembly GCA_003162395.1. Lineage (GTDB taxonomy): Bacteria > Actinomycetota > Acidimicrobiia > Acidimicrobiales > RAAP-2 > Palsa-459. The sequence goes on along the minus strand of PMON01000063.1, from coordinate 13,817 downwards.
CGCGACTGGAACGCCGCCGATGCACAGTCGATCAATCGATTGGGAACACTGGCTCGCTTTACGTATCTCTTGGCGGACTACGAGTCAGTTCGTCGTCGGGCGAGACCGGATGTTGATGTCGCGGGTGAGCAAGTTGGTGGAGAAGATCGAGGTACTTGGTACTACCGCAACCTGGCATTGCACATCGTCAACTATGCGCAGGGTGCGTACGAGGGATTCGACGGCGAAGCAGACTTTGTACTTGATGCCGTGGACCTGACCACGGTTCACCGAGCCAAAGGACTTGAGTGGCTCGCCGTGTTCGTGCCGTCGGTGACTGCGAATCGATTTCCAACAACCCGCACTGGTGAGATTCAGAATTGGCTCGTACCTCGGGGCATGTTCAATGCAGCGCGATACGAAGGAAGTGACGGGGACGAGCGCCGCCTCTTCTATGTAGCCATGACACGTGCACGTGATTGGCTGTCAGTGTCACGCCACTCCCGAGTCAACACGAAAACGGTGTCGGCGAGCCCGTATTTTCAAGAGCTCTCGCGACTCGAGCTGTCACCGGAGAACGTTGCGATTCCACAATTTGAGGTGAATGCCGCCGAGACCGACGATCCGATATCGATCACGTACAGCGAACTTGCGTTGTTTCTCGAATGCGGACACGCATTCCGTCTTCGCAATCTTCTTGGATTCCAGCCGCGACTTGCGCCCGAGCTCGGCTACGGCAAGGCGGTGCACCATGTCATGCGCACTGTTGCGACTTTCACAAGGACTCGCGGACAAGTTCCATCGCCAACAGAGATCGAGACGATCCTCGACGAGAGCTTCTTTCTTCCGACCGCGAACAAACCTGCTCACCGACAACTGAAGGACGCGGCTCGTCGTCTCGTAGCGACCTACGTACAGGATCATGAAGCTGACCTGCATCGCGTGTGGGAGACTGAGAGACCGTTTGAGCTTCACCTAGATGGCGTAACTATCAGTGGCCGTGCCGATGTGATCCTTGATCATGAGGGGGGCGTGGCAGCTCAACTGGCGATTGTCGACTACAAGACTTCCGTGGCCGGCGAGACTCAGGACCACGCTCTGCAGCTTCAGGTGTACGCCGATGCTGGCCGTCGGGAAGGGCTCGACGTCACGGCTGCATACGTTCATGATCTCAAGGCTGCATCTCGTGCTGCAATTCCTGTTGACCGGGGATCTGTCGAAGATGCTGAGACTCGTGTAGCCCAAGCGGCGGTTCAGATCCGGAATCGTGACTACAGGGCAAATCCTGGTGTCAGATGCAGAAAGTGCGAAGTCCGAACGATTTGTTCGTCAGCGCGTCGTTGAGTGATTCAGACCTCGAAGACCTTCATCACTTCGTCGCCATAGTCATTTATCACTTTAACGGCGATTTTCCCAGTATTAGGTCGCGCGAAGGGCCGAGATTCGGTCCGATACAGACTCGCCCAAGATTCCTCATCGATGTCGGACTTCAGCGCTCTCTTCAATCGCTCGTACGGATCATGACCCCCGGTGAAGTAGCACTCCCGCACAAAGAAGGACTCCTCGTTGTACGCGGTGTCGATCATCCAAAGTGCGACTTGTCTCGTCTCGTTGCTGCGGATCTCGCCCGTGTTCGGGTCATACACGTCCACGCCGTGAAGGTTGACCTGTAGTTGGCCGTCTGCCAGGCGTGCAATCTCAATGTCAGGCTCACCGAACACGGTGAACAGGTTCCCGTCACCCGTTTTCTTGAGGTCCTCGCCCATCACGAGATCTGCGTTCATGCGAACGAGAAGTACAGGGACTCGCCCAAGCCTTCGCTCGGCTGCGACGTTCGCGAAGCCTTCAGCTGATGCGAGGTAGTCATCCGAGGGGTCGAGCACTGTAGGGTCAAACGCGAATGCAAGGACACACAGGAGATCTAGGTCGCCCGACTTGTTGGCCTCCCTTGCTGCGTCCTTGATGAACCCAGGTCCTACGGTTCCATACTGAGGACCAATGGTGATCCCGACCCGCTTTGGCGAGTCATCAGAACCTTCACTTCTGACTCCGACTGCTTGGATGTACGCCGCTGCGTAGTTTTCGAGCGAGTCAAACTCGAGCCGCTGCCCCTTCCATCCGTTCTGGATACCTGCGGTACGAAGGTTGTCGAGAATCGTCTGTTCGAAAAAGGCTTCACCGCGCGATCCCGCTCCTGACGCATCAGCATTGACCGATCCAGCTCCATCTATCGCGCTTCCAGCGAAGGCGAGTGATCGATGAGGCGAGAGACTCTCGACGGTGAACGGTCCGGAAACCCGAACCTTCTTTGTGTCCTCGTATGGCTTGTCACGGAGGAGCTCAAATTCGCCATGCCGTCGGATTGCATCGGCTATCTCTGGTTGCGTCATGCCCTCAACGATGTCTGGATTCTTAGCGATGGACCGCAAAGTGATGTGGGGCACCCGCTCGTAGACAAAGCCGTGCCGCACATCATTTGTAACGATTGATGAGGGCAAGGTCTGCGCCAGCAACTGGCTCTCCTTCTTGCGTCCGGCCTCGGAGTCCGCGAGCAAGTAAAAGGGGAACCGTGACCCCATCAACCGTTGGCGCGCGAGCGCTAACGCGACACGAGAAGTGTCAACCGTGATCCATCGACGTCCCCACTGTTCGGCGACGAACGCAGTTGTACCCGAGCCACAAGTCGGGTCAACGACAAGGTCGCCCGGATCTGTAGTCATAAGCATGCAGCGCTCGACGATGACATTGGCCGTTTGAACTACGTAGGTCTTGGTACCACCAAATTGGTTCTGACCGAGAGTGTCTGTCCAGACATTGTTCAGAGGGAACGCTGGAAAGTCGTCAATGTAACGGACATAGCCTGGGTTGTTCCCCGCCGCCCGGATCCGCCCCGCCAACTGGAGCCGCCGCATTCCCTCCTCGTTAGTCTTCCATCTCGCTTGCGACCCGGGAGTAAATGTTCGATTGTCAACCACGACTTCGAACCACGAGGCAGCCCCCTCCCCTTTCTCTCGACCCTGGCTCTGACTCTTGAGGTTGTCGAGTCCAAAGATTCTGCTTCCAGGCGGCACGGCCGATGCGTCGGCGCGCTCTTCCGGCTTGAGCGGACGTGTTGATCCGTCGGGCAATTCGACCTGGGTGTACAACGAACCGCCGGCGCCACCGACTGACTTCGTCTTGAGTAGTGCTCGGTACTTAGCAACCTCAGCATCCTTGGCATACCACAGGACATAGTCGCTTGTTCCGGAGAGGTACGTGTTCGTTCCGCTACTGGTCTTGACCGTAGTGATTGAACTGACAAAGTTATTTCGGCCGAATACCTCGTCCAGCACCGATCGCACTAAATGGACGTTCTCGTCGCCAATCTGCACAAAGCACGATCCCGTGTCAGTGAGGAGATCCCGAGCGATCAGGAGTCTGTCGCGCAGGTATGCCAAGTACGAGTGAATACCGAGTTCCCATGTATCACGAAATGCCTTGATCTGTTCCACTTCCCTGGAGGCGTCGGTCATCCGTCCATCTGTGACATCCCGCGTACGTGTCGTCGCTTGCCAATTGCTGTTGAACCTGACTCCGTATGGTGGATCGATATAGATCATCTGAACCTGACCACGCAATGCTTCGCGCTCCGCGAGGCTGGCCATCACATTCAAGGAGTCGCCCAGGATCATCCGATTCGACCAATTGGCTTTGTGTCGATAGAAGTCGACGAGGTCTAGTTCGGGAAGACCGTCAAAGGACTCGAACAGCATCAGCTCCGGTTCGCGTTCTCCCGCCTTAGCCGTGGCACGGAGGCTCTCAATAATGACTCGAGGGTCGATCTTCTCCTGGATGTAGATCGCTGGTGCTTCAACGCGGAGGTCGTCGCCATCGAGCTCGTCCTTCCCCTTCCACACCAACTGTGGATCGAGTGTGGGATCACGCGGGTATCGCAACGGAACCGGCTGTTCGATGTCTGGCGCCACAAACTCCTGAGCGTCAGCTGTGGGAATGTTGGCTCGCTTGTCGCCATGCCGAATCGCTTCGACCTGCGTCGGTTCCCTGAGCTTCTTGCTTCTAGGTGGCATCCCAATCCTCTATGCGAGTTGTGCAGCGATTATGTCGTCCGAGTAGAGATCATCAATTGCTTGGCTGAGCATGGGGATGGCCTTGCTCGGGTCATGGACCTCCACGTATCCCCATCGTCCGAACTCACCCCAGTTGTTGACAGAGGGGCACCACTGGTCCCTAGCCGTGTTCGCCTTGGCTGCAGTCGGACCGGGTGACTTCTGACCGCCCGAGACTTCAACGATCAAGGTTCGCTCAACGTCGCTGGAATCGGTGACGAGACGGACGAGGAAGTCCGGTACGTAGTCATGAGTCTGTCCTTCGAACACATATGGGATGAAGAAACCAAGACGCTCGTTCTTGACGTACGACAGGACGCGATTGTCGTCCTCGAGGATTCGGGCAAGTCCTTCTTCCCATGAGTTGCCGCGCAGCCCATCGAGCACGACGTGGTTCAGGTGGGACTTGGTCGGTGGCGGATCCATAACAACCTTACGCGTTGCGAAGCGAACTTCGTTGGTGGAGCCCATTGAGTCAAAGCGGCGAACAATCGGCATCAGCAGCGCCGCTCGGCTCTGCGGACTGCGAACAATCGAGCCAAACACCTTCTCTGCGGCGCGTGCACTCGCCTGCGTCAGGAGAAGGTGTCCTTTCGTAACTCCGGGCTCTGTCGAGACGCATTCCGCCAACCAGCGTCTAGAGATCTCCACGAGCTGAGGAAAGAGCCACGGACGTTCAACGCCGCTCAGCGCAGCGAAGAACTCTTCGCGCTGGAGAAGTGTCTTTGCAATACCGAAAGCAATTCGCTGGTCACGCGCATTCCGAATGTCGGACAGATCCACTTCCGACGCCTCACCAACGACACCTTGATTCTTGACCCAGAGGGCAACAGTGGACTGGTCGACGAGCAACCGTGATTCCTCGGTAAAGCAAGCTGACAGAGAATCGTCAGGAAGTTCGACACGATACCCGTCAAGCTTTGGAAACCGGACTGCCAACCTCCACCTCTCCTGCAACGCGCGAACTTCGACTGCAGGACGCGGATCGCGGGGCTTCGGTATGTGGCGATCACCTGGTATGAACGCAAATGGAACGCCGTACACCTCGGCGTACTCGGGTTCGAAGTGTCCAGTATCGGGGCTGACTGCATAACTCCGTCTGCGGAGGCCGCGTCCAACCACTTGCTCACAAAGCAGTTGACTTCTAAACGGACGGATACCCAGGATGTGAGTGACGGTATTGGCGTCCCAACCTTCGGTGAGCATCGCGACAGACACAACGCAGCGAATGTGTTCTCCGAGCTTGCCCTTCTTGCCAATCGTGTTCATTGCCTCACGCAAGAGATCGGCGTCTGTCAACTTAGCGATATCCATGCCGGGGTTGCGCAAACGCATTGCCAACTTGAATGCCTCGATCTCACGCGCTGCGTCCCATTTGAACTCGCCGCCCAACGGTTCGCCAGATTCCAGTTGCTGTGAGTCAATGAGAATCGTCCGCTGCCTGGCGGTCCAGTTGCCATCACTGACGTTGCTCATGAGCGCGAGGTTGCCAGGTACAAGCCGTTCGGACCCGTCTGGCAACTCGGCCTCTCGTCCGGCGATCCAGTCAAACACGAGCTTCGACACGACGGTATTCGGGCAGACGATGATCATTACGGGTGGAGGTTCTCCCGCGGCTTCCAATGTCTCCGCATACATCTCGAAATTGCGCTCGTAGCTGCGGTACAGACTCCGAAGTGCACCTTCAAGCGCCTCTGGCATAACCCAACCAAGTGGTCCGAGATCGACGTCGCGAGGTCGCACTGCTCTCCGCTTAGGAAGCGGTGGCTGTATACGATCCCATAGCTGGAGATATACCAACTCCGTTCCCGCAGCGTCATCGTCTACGGGAACTCTCGGTATCTTGACAATCCCGGACTCGATCGCATCCATGAGTGAAAAGTCACTGACCACCCACGGGAAAATGAAACCTTCGTTGTAACCTGTGCCCTTCAGGTAGTACGGGGTTGCGGAGAGGTCATATACGGTCTTGATTCCTGCTCTCCGGCGAAGATCGAGGAGACCGCGGAACCAAACGCGAGCATCTCGGTTTCGTTCGATGTCCTCGCTATCTACATCCGACTCGTCCAGCAACTTGTCCTGGTAGCAGTGGTGTGCTTCATCGTTGAAGACGACAAGTTCCCCGCGCCCGCTTCCAAACGCGCGCATTAACCGTGCTGCGACCATGTCAGGAGACTCTCTGAACGCATCGACGTCTCCGGGGCGAAGGAGTTTGCGCGTGTTTGATGCCACTCCCAGCATCTCTTTGGCATCTCGCGGAAGAAAGACGTGATAGTTGACGATCTCGATCTGCGCCTGAAGGATCGCATCCCAGAGATCGGGCGGAATGAGATCTCGCTCGCGGTAGTAACTGTCATCTCGTTCAGGATGTAAGACCCCGAGACGGTCCCGAATCGTGATACCTGGTGCCACCACAAGGAAGCGCTTTGCAAACCGCGCGTCGTTGGGGGTCATCACCTTGTTGATCGTCTGCCAAGCAATGAGCATGGCCATGACGACTGTTTTTCCCGAACCAGTAGCCATCTTCAACCCGACGCGAGGCAGCCCGTCGTTGTGAAGTGTGTTTTCGGGATCCAGGCGTCGGCGATAGTCCGCAGATCCATGGCGTCCAGCAACCTCGCTGAGGAAGATCGCTGTCTCGGCTGCTTCACGCTGACAGAACAGAACTGGATCGTCGCGGGCGGGAGGTACGGCAGCCCAGTACGCGAGGAGCTTACGCGTGTACGGGGTTACTCCGTTCCAGTTGCTCGCCCTCCATCGCTCGACCTCTCGACGGATGTCGTTGATGAGCGTGTTCTCTTCGCGACGCTCTCCGGTGGCGTCGAAGTCAAAGGTCTGCTGTTCAGATCGAACCTTGCGGGAAACAGGAACCGGTACGAACGACTCGCTCGGGCGTCGACCAGGAAGAAGGGTGCCTGTGGGACCCGAAGGTCCAATCTCGAAGTGCTGCTCGGGAGCGCTGTACGGAGAGTTGATGATCGGGTTAGACAGGTCGACCGCGCTCATGATCGGCGTAAGGCTAAACCCGACTGCATGTGCCTGCGGAGGGCGACACAATCAACTGCCGCCAAGTACTGGCAAATAGGCGAATTTCCCGGATTGGAACGGCGGAGAGCAGCACCAGCTCAAAGAGAGTTGGGGAGCTCACGCCGTACGACCTCATCGGAGGGACCGCGCAGGTGTGAACTGGAAGCCCATCAGCATCGCGCGAGTTCCCGTCAGGCTCGATGGTCGACCGATTTCGCCACGTCCCGCTGCCAGAAAGTTGAGGAGACTTCGTTAGGGCGCGGCCCGGCCGCGGGACCGCTCTCGACCGACCTGAACGAGCACTCCACTTGCGTTCAGCCGAAAGCGGGCCATCTGCTCGCTCGTCTCATACTCCTCAGCGAGCTGAGCGGCAGATTTGCCGCTGCGAGCGGCCGAGAGGAGGACGGCACGTGGCAAGAGGAGGCAGCCACCGAGCCAGTCGGCTTCCTCCTCTTGCTCGACGTCGCAGGTGACGAAGGACGAGGATCCGACCTTTTCTAAGGTACGCAGCGTGTGATCTAGGACGATGTGAGCGAGCTCGTGCGCTTGGTTGCTGCGTGATCTCCCAAGTGGGTGGAGCGGGTTGAAGACGACGACCCGACCTTGGGAGAGCTTGAAGGTGGCAGCCGAGAAGGCATCGCTCTGGAGCTCGCGGAGCTCCTCGAGACTCTCGCGCGGTACAAGGTCATCGGCCGGCATCAGGCGCGCCCCGAGAACATCTGCGAGTCGATCGAGCGGAACCGCCTCGTCAGGTGAGCATCCCAGCTGCTCGCGAAGCTGGTCAGAGATGCGCTCGGCCTCACTCTTGAAGCCACGCCGCACAGCTAACGCTCGGAGTTTTCGGCAGCTTCCAACGCCGATTGCATGTCCGCGAGGAGCGCGCCGAGGAGTCGCATCGCTGGTGGGGTAAAGGTCTTCGCCGCCCGCAGGTGCACTGCCAGCTGACCGTCCTGACGACGGAGGGTGTCGTACATCGTCTTGACTAGGTCGGCAATCTTGTCTGCGTCTTCAGGCGCGAGGGCCGCGTCGAGCCGCAGGTAGCCGGTGATCGCGTCCGGGGTGCTGATTGAGCGCTCCGTTGAACTGAAGAAGCGCTCCGGTGGCTCGCCCAGCCACTCGACCAAACGCCGAAACGTGGCTAGGTCCGGAGTTCGTCCTCGCTCGATCCGCGAGAGAGTGGCCGTCGGGATCTTCGCGAGCTGGCTGACCTCGCGAAGGCTGAGATTCTGCTCTGCTCGGCGCTGAGCCAAGAGCGGGCCGAGATCTTCGAGGGGGTCAGGCATGAGGGGTTCTCAGTAATGGGACGCTAGGTGATATGCGCCTCACTCTGGTAGTATGTCTCATAGATGGGACGTAGGATTCCATCTGTACAGCGACAGGTTACCGGAAGGTGACCTAGAGGAGGGCCTCATGGCCGACCAGGTAGCCCCCGAAGGTGGGGGACACGAGAAGACGTTCAAGGTGATCGTGAACACCCGTGAGAGGGTCGTCATATCCGACATCTTGACGTACGACGAGGTGGTTCTGTTGGCGTTCGATCCTGTGCCGACAGACAAGGACATCACAGTGTCGTTCCGCGACGCCGTGCATCCAAAGCAGGGGTCGCTCCAGCCGGGCGAGTCGGTGAAGATCGAGCACCAGGGGACGTCGTTCATTGTCACGGCAACTAATAAGGCGTAACGACGACCTTCGGAAGCTGCTGGACGAGGGGTACGAGGTCGACGTTCGAGAGGGAATTCTCGTCGTCGGCCACGTACCGCATCTCGACTCCAGTGCGCATCCGCAGATCGGCACAATCGTGTGCCCACTGAATCTGTCCGGCGACCAGACGATCGCGCCAAATGACCACACCGTGTGGTTCGCGGGCACGCAACCGCATCGCCGAGACTGCACAGCAATCGACCTCTCCATCGACGACACGGTGCGGACGATGGCCGGTGTCCGAGTCAACTTCCGGTTCTCACGGGCCCCGCTGGGCGGGAACTTCGCGAACTTCTATGACCAGGTGACCGCATACGTGGCGATCATCAGCGGTCCAGCCGAGGAGGTCGATCCCTTGCTCACGCCGCTGACGCACCGGGTCCTTGAGATGAGGGAAGAGGAGTCCGTGTTCTTGTACGCGGACACCGCAAGCGCGCGGGCTCAAATCACTGAGCAAAGCAGTCTTCTGGCCCAGGACCGAATTGCGATCATCGGCCTCGGTGGAACTGGTTCTTATATCTTGGACTTCGTCGCGAAGACACACGTCCGCGAGATCCACCTCTACGACGATGACCTCTTCGCGACGCACAACGCGTTCCGGGCTCCCGGCGCGGCGTCGATGGACGAACTGAACATGCGCTTGGGCAAGGCTGAACACTTCGAGCTGGTGTACTCGAAGATGCGACGCGGCGTTGTCGCACATGGGTATTTGGACGAATCAAACGTCGACGAACTCAGGACGATGAGCTTCGTCTTCGTCGCTGTCGACAAGGGCCGGGCCAAGCAACTGGCCATGAGCGCCCTGCTCGAGGCAAGTGTGCCATTCGTCGACGTCGGCATGGGCATCTACGAGACAGTGGCCGATGGGCCGCTGTGGGGTCAGCTTCGCGTGTCAACGGCGCTGCCAGGCGAGACGGGCGCGCAAGTGACCATCTCGACCGCTGACGGTGGGGACAAAGACGTCTACGACCAGAACATCCAGATGGGCGAGCTCAACGCGCTCAACGCAGCACTAGCAGTAATCAAGTGGAAGAAGCTGCGCGGCTTCTACGTTGACAAATCACACGAGAACGTGAGCTTCTACCACCTTGATGTCAATGTTCTCGTGAACGAACGGCGCACATGAGGAGGCGCTCGCAGACGATGCTTTTCGCATTCCTTCGGACCGCTCCAGATGAACTCAGGGCCAACACGATCTACATCTCGACTGACCATGCGGTGGCGATGCATCTCTGTTGCTGCGGTTGCGGTACAGAGGTGGTCACTCCGTTGAGCCCATCCGATTGGAAACTGATCTTCGACGGTGAGTCGGTCTCGCTGTACCCTTCGATTGGCAACTTCAACTTCAAGTGCCAGTCGCACTACTGGATCCGCAACAACCGCGTGCTTTGGGTGGGAAGGTGGTCCGCCACAAAGAGCGTGAAGGAGCGGGCCGGCGAATTCAACGAGCGCGCGCCGGTAGGCAAGGGAGAGGCCACCGTGCCGACCGGACGTGCTCCTTGGTGGCGACGACTGCTGCAACCTCGCGACGTCCAGCGTTTCGGAGACCCGATGGCGTGCGGAAGGTAGGAAGCAGCTCTTCAAGCGCCACGAACTCACAGCGCCGAGCGAACAACCCTCATGAGATCGGCGAACGAGGTTCGGCCAAGGCCAGCCTCTTGAAACGTGGCGTCGTCCTCACGTGCCTCTTGGAGCGCCTCGATCCGCAGCGCGATGGGCGGATGCGTGGCGACGATGGCACGTTCCCAGCCGGTCCTTCCGGATTCGAAGGCCCCAATCTTCGACAGTGCCGAGGAAAGTGCGCTTGAGCAACCGATCGACGCAGCACCAGCATCGGCCTCGTACTCGTACCGGCGCTGTGTTGCTGCCGCCATCGGTGCGAGGACGAATTTAGTGATTACCCATGGCGCCCACGCAATTGCCCAGCCAATTAGACCGAACACGCCACGTGCAGAACGCCGGGCCACCTCGGCGCCATCGGCCGACGTCGATCGCTGTGTGGCTCCGCTCCCCGCGATCCAGGTGCCGAAGTTCAGGATCAAGGCTGTCGGTAGCGCTGCGGCCCAGAGCACTCGGAGCCCGACCGCGTCGCCCTGTCGCCAGTGATGCAACTCGTGCGCCAGCACCGCTGCAAGCTCCCGGTCCTCGAGCATCTGGAGGAGACCCGCGGTGATGACGATCGTCCGCATGTGGGTCCAGGCGTTCGGGAGGAGGGTGTCGGACATTGCGAAACGGGGCAGCCCGTCGAGCGCCATGGCATGCGCCACCTGCTGCACTAACGGCGCGACCCGCCTCGCCTCGTCCCGGCTGAGCCGGCGGTAGCCCCTCAGTCGCAGCATCGGGCGCTCGAACGTGGCCACAAACACGACAACAAGGAGCGTCAGCAGGCCTCCGAGCAACACCGAAACGGCACCGACCATCGGATTGGTGGCGCTAGCCAGCACTGCGAGGACCCCGCCAGCAAAGGCACCGATGACCAGTCCAAGAGAGAGGCTCACAATTGAGACGGCCTGTCCTGCACCCACCTCGTAGAGGTGATGCTCCACCGCCCAACCCGTTGCGAATCCTCCGGCAGCGAACATCCCCACAAGGCCGCCAAGAACGGCCCCCCACGGAACGAGCCAGACACCGGTCCAGGACACCAGGAGCGCGGTCACGACCGCGGATCGCTGCCGCCGCAACCCGTGACGCAACCAGGACCCGCCCTCGTCGTAGAGGTCGCTGACGGTTGTGGGCCTGCTCGAGGCGGATCTCCCCTGCTGGTCGTTCCACACCTCGGCCCACTCCCGGACGCTGCGCTCGGTGTGCTTGCCGTTCCACGGCTCGGTCATGACCGACCTCCTCAGGTGACTCGATGGATGTCAACGACGCCCTTGCGGCCAGAAATCCGGGAGATGACCGCAGCTCGCCCCGCCGGAAGCGCTTTGATGACGTTCGGATGGACGTCGAACACCTCGGCCATCCGCAGCGAGCCAACCCGGCTCTCGCCCGTCTCGTAGTCGACTTGGGCGGTCAGAACGGGCACCGAGTGCGTGCCGAACTGTGCCGCGAGCGTCTCTGCGTCGTCAGCGTCGAGCCGATGTGCGATGAGGACGCCTGACGACAGCGCGGGCTTGCGGATCGCTGACGCCTCCGGCAGGAACTGCGTCGCGATGAGCACCGAGACCCGCGCCTGCCTCGCCTGCAGGAGGAGGTCCACAACCTGGGGTGCCTCTCGAAGGGCGGCGAACTCGTCGAAGATGACGAGCAGCTGCTCAACTGAGTCGCCTCGACTGATCGCACGCATGCGCTCGTCGCACAGCTGTTTGAGGTCCTGGGCGATCACGCGGGCGAACAGCTCGACGTCCTCCCCCGCCGCCGTCGCGCTCAGTGACAGGTAGGTGACTTGGGGGCCCTTCGTCACGGCGCTCCAGATGAGTGCTGGCTCGAGCGCGAAGATCGCCCCGTAGACCCCTTCGAGGAGCGCACCGAGGCGATGCTGGAGACCCTGGTACCCAGAGGCGCTCACCCGGCCAGCGTCGTCGAGGTCCTCGAGCCTGGCCCTCAGCTCCGGGTCGATGCCGCTTCGACGCCCCAGACGTGTCATGGCTCCCTTCCCGAGGGACTGCTGGAGTTCTGCAAGGGTCACACGGCCACCGGCGCGCTGCAGCGCGCGGCAAATGACCGGTACCACTTCCATTGCGATCTGCTTGTAGACCTCAGCCTCGGCGGAGAAGGTGAAGGCGCCGATCAGCTTGTTGGCGATCGCTGCCGCATCCCCTTGGCAGGGGTCATAGCCGAGGGTGTCGGGATCACGCGGGTCGACGATGTGCAGCGGCACGTCGTGCCGGATCGAGAGCTGCCGAGCAGTCTCGTCCAGGCCGGTGCCCTTGCAGTCGACAATGACTGCGCCGCAAGAATTCGAGAGATGTCCATCCACGATGCATGCAACGGTCGTCGTCTTGCCGGAACCGGAGGCACCCGGAATGAAGACGTGCTGACGCAGCTCGCCAAGGTCGAGCGCGAAGGGTCGGCCGTCGACGAGACCAAGCTCGATGGAGCCAGCCCTCGCAACCGCATCGACAGGCAGGTTCCGCGTGTCACTCCAGCCGAGCTCGAGCGCCTTGCGCCTCCTCATCGGCTTCGCGGCGAATGGCTCCCGAGGACCAACCTGATCGACAGGAGAAGCGCCGCCACCCAGGCAACCGGTCGACAGGAGCCGCCATGTTGGCGACTCTGTCCTGGTCGCCGGCGTCCGATCCGCCGGTCTCGGTTCATGGCCCCCAACGGTCTGCTGCGATCCGCCGCTCAGCCAACCCAAGGTCGGACGTCGACGAAGTCGTCGGCTCGGCCGTCCTCGACGAGCCGCCTCAGCCTGTCGACCGAGCCTGTTGGCACGTACCACCACACCCGGTCAAAGCGCTCCTGGCCGTAGGAGCGGATGATCTGCTCGTAGTCCTTCGAGCGCTTGGGCGTCAGGTCGAGNNCCGTCGGGCATCCGGCCGCGCCCCGCGCGCCGAGTGCCCATGCCGCGCTCCCGAGTCCGATCCGTCCGGAGCTCCCGCTCCGTCCGACAACGGGCGCCCGGGTGCTCGTGGGAAAGGCGCTCCATCAGGTCGACGAGGGCCAAGGAATGATGGAGTTCCGGCTCCACGACCTTGGCTGGTGCGAGGTGCAAGTCTGCCGCTCTGACCCCCGCAGGCGTGAGCCGGATGACGCGCCGGGCGCTCATCAGCGAGGTCGCCTGACGGGCCAGATACCCGTGCGCTTCGAGCTTGGCCAGCCTTCGGAACGCCGCTCTCCGTCCGACCTCTCCCCCGGGACGGGCAAAGAACCGATCTGCCGCCTGCTCAGCCGTCACGATGCCGTGCCGGCCGATCCACACGAGCAGCGCCCGGTCACGAGCCGTCATGAGATGACCCGGACTCCACGTCCTGCCCCCGACGCGAGCTCCACCGCTCACGTCGTCCACCACCACCTTTGTGTGTGGGGAATCGTGCGCTGGTCATACGCAGTTCGTATGAC